>CAYMBI010000025.1:0-7227 GCA_964388655.1 uncultured Candidatus Saccharibacteria bacterium
CTCCTCCTGTTACTAAAACAATATTTTCATATTCTTTCTTTGCATCCCAGTACCAAAGTTTTACTCTTCGAAAGAGTTCAAAATTGATATTAAGTAAATGATCATACAGAATTGATCCTCCAACTTTTAATACAATGCTCTTTTTCATAGGTTTAAGATTAATATTAATGCTAGTATTGAGTACAGGAAAGGAAGAAGGTAGTCTACCAATCGAACTTTACCTGCGAAACGTATATTCCAAAGCGACAGAATTAAGTAAAATGCCAAGGTTCCTACTGCTGGCATGATGAATATATTACTAGAGAAGAACAGACATGCAAAGAGAGATACGAAGATAGCTGATATAAAGGAGAGTAAAAATGCTACTATGCTTTCCCTACTATGGATTTTTACATCAAACCAGAAAAGTACAAGTGAAGACAAAAATACCAGCCCTAAGAACTGAAACATTTCTAAACCAAGCCTGATAAATACACTTAGAAGGAGAAAATATGTAGATATACATATGAAATCAAATACTGCCCTTGTTTGTCCTGCAATCGTATATACCTTGCGAAGAGAACTTTTTACATTGAGAAAGAGTATCAATATTTGTACAGATGCAACAAGTATTAAAATCATATCCATAACAGTGGAGGTATTGAAGTATATGTATACTAATAATGAGATGTAAAAGATTGATGGAAGTATGAAATAAGAGAAGAATCTCTCTCTGATTGAGATTCTTTGTATTACTTCACTATATTGGGATATTCTTCTTCCAGAGTAAAGAGCAAATGCTCTTACAAACCAAGTAAGTATAAGTAAAAGACCAAGAGTACCTGTAATTAAGTACATTGATCCAGCAATATGTGTAGTATACGAGAAATACACCGTAACAAGTGTAATCAATGCTAAGTAAAACAATTCATTTTTTATCTCTAATTTCTTTTTCAATTTTAGGCAGTTTTAATTAATAATTCCTCCGAAACCCTTAAATACTCCAACTAAAATAATAAGCCACCATGCCCCTATCGTAAACAATCCTCCTGCATTCTTTCCTAACATACCCTTCTTCCAATATACAAATACCTCTATCGATAGAAGTATAAAGACAAAGGATACAATTGCCAAGCTGATACCATCTGTTGTACCAATTATATTCCTAAACCAAAGTATTAGACTTGAAGTGGGCTGGGTTGCTTCATCGCCATCAAGGAAATATTCTGATATGTCTTGTTCTGTAATGTTACCAGCAGCATCGGAGATGATAATGATTGATCTTTCTCCAATATCGTCTCTAGATATTCCAAGGATCGCGTTCCCATCCTCATCTATCTCCATATCAAAGTTCTTGTCCCCTGTTACTAGCTGTACGGATTGAGCATCTGAGGGGACTTTGAAACTTATTATAAACTTCGTTTCTGTCCTTTTTACAACCAAGCTACCTTTAGAAAACACAGGAGGAGTAGAGTCAATTGTAAAAATTACAGGTTCGGATTTAATGTCTTGACCTTTGATCTGAGCAACTATATTCTTCTCTCCTTCCTCCCAGTCACTTCCTTTGTCATATTCCCATTGCGAAGAGCTGCTTTCAACTTCTCCAACATACTCGCCGTTGTTTAGAATTTCTACAGAGTACCTCCCAGTAATGTTCTTTGTTATTCCTTTAATGTTTACATTAGCATCATTAATCAAGTCTCCAACTTTTGGATGAGTAATACTTATAGATTTAATCTGTCCACTTTCTATTATTGTAGCTTTGGGTTTAGTAGTTTCGGATTTTACAGGTGCATCTGCTTTGAATGTTTGCGATGTTAAATTACCAAACATCTGCACAACAAGAATTGTTTGTTTCCCAAGAAGCACTCCCTCTACAACTGCGACCCCAATATCTTTGTAGTTACCACTCATAATATTGTCCCTATGTGTTGGACTGGCCATCCATGCTTCATGTACACCTTCTGCAGTTCTAAATCCTTTCGCCAAGTTTTCACCTGCATATACATACTGGTATCCTGCCTGTGAAATAAACATCCATGGAGTTTCTCCATTTGGCCCAAAGTGGTCCCAATATTGTTCCGAAAACATGTTGTTTGCCTTCGCCTGAGCTGCTGCAGTAAGTCTAGAATCAACATTTAGGGTATTTAGTCCTGCTGCTGCCCTTTGTTGATTTGTAAGGGCTATTATATTACTTGGTGTAACAGAGCTTGCCATTACTTCTGGAATGCCTACAAGTCCACCAAAGGTATTAACTAAAAGAAGTAATATCGTGTATACAGAGAGAGCAGCTCTCCTAAGTAAAAAGGGTTTGTAGCCATTGTCTTTACTTGGAATAAAGAATTTCCTCACAAGCAGTAGTATACATCATTTATTGATACATAGTAGCATGTCATTGGTTAAATATGAAGTTCGCTTTTGAAAATAATTAATATATAATTGCATATAATTTAATATCCGGATTGATGAAGACAGTAATAATATATAAATCAAAATATGGTAGTACAAAGGAGTATGCAGAGTATATAAACAAGAATATTCCTAATAGTGAGCTATTTTCCGTAGAAGAATTTGATATTAAAAATTTAAACTCATATGAAAATATCATATTAGGTTCTTCAGTATATGCAGGTATGACTTTTTATAATTCTTTTTTAATCAATAATTGGAGCATATTAAAAAATAAAAATGTTTTCGTATTTGCAGTAGGAATGCTTCCAGAGAATCATCCTAACAGTAAAGACGCATATAAACAAATTCCCGCACATATTAGGAAGAAAATTCAATATATTAAATTACCTGGCAGAGTTGTGTTCTCTAAGTTGAATCTCTTTGAGAAATTCATTATTAAAATGATTGATAGCAAAGAGAAAATTGGAGTAGCTGATATGGTCGATTTAGAGAAGGCTAATTCTATTGTATTCTTCTTTGAGCAAAAGAAATAATTACTTAGTAGTATAAAGGAAAAACCTGGGTCAGGAACCCAGGTTTTCTAATTCTCTCGTCTAGAGAGAAATGCCGGCAGAAATTGCTTACTTAACAGCAACCTTAAGTGCTTTTCCAGCTTTAAAGGCAGGAACCTTAGATGCTGGTAACTTGATCTTCTCAAGAGTCTTAGGGTTGATACCTGTTCTAGCAGCTCTTTCTCTTACTTCAAACTTACCGAAGCCTGTTAGTAAGACAGGGTCTCCAGACTTAAGTGAATCTGTGATTGCATCAAACAATGCATCAACAGCCTCACCTGCCTGCTTCTTTGTAAGTCCAGCTGCTTTGGCAACTCTCTCTATTAAATCTTTCTTTAACATGTCTTTTAACCTCCTTTCTTAGAGATATGGGTGCCACGAATCCTGATATCATGCGATTCGTGCTACCACTTCAATAAAATAGCGTAAATAAAGGGTTACAGCAAGAAGCTTATTGTTATAGGATTTTATCAGGGTAGTGCTAAAAAGTATTGATTTGTCAAGGTTAATACGATATCTACTGAGTAAATAATTTGACTATCTCAAATTAATCTTTATTAAGATGTTCTCTTTTCTATATTGTTTCATATCATAATATCTAAAAGCCTTTATTTAAAGGCATTATTCTACCATTACAGATTTACCTTGCGTAACAACCTTTCTTAAGGTTTTACAAACAAAATGTGTACATAAAAGGATTTTAAACAAAAGGGGAGATTTTTTATCCCCCCTTTTTTATTTTAGTTTAATCTAGGTCCTGTAGTAATGTTTACTAGAAGTTACGTTATCTAGCTACTTCTACAGCTCTAGTTTCTCTAATTAGTGTTACTTCTACATTCCCTGGGTAGTTTTGAGTCTTCTCAATTCTTGATGCAATATCTTTAGCTAATACTGTCATCTCGTCATCAGAAATCAAAGCTGGCTTTACAATTACCCGCAATTCTCTACCCGCTTTAATAGCAAATACCTCTTCTACCTTGTCTCCACCTAATTCCTTGGCAACATTCTCTAATGATTCAATCCTTTGAATATACTGTTCATAGCTATCCTTTCTTGCACCAGGTCTAGCACCAGAGATTGCATCTGCAATATATACTAATACTGCTTCTACAGATTGAGGCTCTATATCCAAGTGATGTGCTTCAATAGCATTTACCAGTTTCTCATCTAATCCATATTTTCTAGCAACTTGGCCAGAAATGTGATGATGAGGACTTTCAATCTTATGTGTTAATACCTTACCTACATCATGTAAAAGACATGCTCTTTTTACTAGTGATACATCAGCACCTACCTCCGCCGCAAGTACTTCCCCCATTCTCATTACCTCAATTGTATGAGACATAAGCGATTGACCATAACTAGTTCTGTACTTCATCTTACCGATAAGCTTTAGAAGCCCAATATCAATTCCAGGCCAATCTGCTTCCTCTGCAAGTATTTGACCATTCTTTTTAATCTCTATTGAAATCTCATTTTTTGCTTTTCTAATTGCTTCTTCGATTGAACCTGGGTGAATTCTTCCGTCGCCTATAAGTTTGGTAAGTGCAACAGATGCTATTTCCCTCCTTAATGGATCAAAGGATGAAAGTGCAATTGTGTTTGGTGATTCATCTACTATTACATCTACACCTGTTAGCTTTTCAAAGGCTCTAATATTTCTTCCTTCCTTACCAATAACTCTACCCTTCACTTTATCATCCTCAATTTTAATAGTTGAGGTTGTTGTCTCTCCTACATAATCAGTAGCTATTCTTTGCATAGATTCTACAAGAATCTCTCTAGCTTTCTCTTCTGCAATCTCTTCTACTTTCTTTTCTGCTTGTCTAATTTTCTTAGCTTCATAGTTCTTTATATCTTCGTCCACTTGACTCATTAACTTTTGCCTTGCTTCTTCTTGTGTAAGACCGGAGATTCTTTCTAGCTCCTCTTTAAGTTGAGCTCTAGTCTTCTCCAATCCCCTTTGCATTTTCTTTACATTTTCAGATGCTATCTCAAGTTCTTCACTCTTTTGATCTAGCATTTTTGTCCTTTCATTGAGCTTCTTCTCCCTCTCTATTAGAAGTTCCTCATGCTCTTGAGTCTCTTTTCTCATTTCTCTGAGCCTTTCCTCAGAACGTTTTTTGTTTTCTTCTATTTCTTTTTCGGCTTTTTCGATTTTGTCACCGATTATTTTTTCTGCAACTCTGGCTATTTCTTCTTCTGGTATATTCTTTATGTCTACCCATTTCTTTACAAACTTAATGTAAGAAAATGCAAGAAAACTTCCCAGTAGAGTTGCAACAAGACCAATAATTAAGTCCATTACAGTACTACTAATAATTTATTCAATCCTTATATTGGGAAAAGAAATAACAGAATCTAATCTAGATTCCGATTTTAATATTCTTCTTGTATATATTTTTTAATATACATATTTTCCAAAAATTTCATTAATTCAATATGTCAACATTTCTTTTCCTGCCTTAAAAATGGCTATATAAAGGACTTAGTAATGATATCATTTTTACCATTTTCTTTCTAGCTATTTAGCTTACTTATCAAAGACTGGTAGTATGTTAAATTGTGTATAGTTGCTAAAGTAAGAGCTGTTGCCTCTCCATTTTTCATCATATGATGAATATATGCTCTTGAATAATTTGAACAACATTCACAATGACAATTAGGATCTACTGGTCTTTTATCTAAAGCCATTTCACCATTTTCAATCCTTAATTCACCTTCAGATGTATACAGTGTTCCATGTCTTGCATTACGAGTAACTAATACTGTATCAAAGAGATTAAAACCTATTTTAGCTGCCTTAAGAATATCTTCTGGTTTTCCTACACCCATTGCATACCTAATGGTATCTTTTGGAACATTCTCTATTACAGCAGACATCTCATCCTCCACTAGCTTTCCTTCACTATCGACTACAAACCCTCCAAAGTTGTAGCCATCAAACCCTATTTCTACTAATGCTTTCGCGCATTTTTCTCTCAAGTCAGGAAAGTTCGCTCCCTGTACAACACATGTCAGGAGTTTTCCTGTTCTTACTGTTCCACCATATTCCTTTTCAAAGTGATTTTTACATCTTTTGGCCCACTTTATCGTCCTCTCTACAGATTGCTCTGCTTCATCTCTATTTAAATCCGTCTTCCTACAATCATCCAAACAAACTAAAACATCACTCCCTATTTTCATTTGAATATCTATTGAACTCTCAGGAGTTAATTCATATACATTCCCCTCCCTTGGGGATTTAAAAGTAGCACCATTTTCATGTACTTTACCTTTCCATTTCTTAGAGTGAATTAGCGAAAATACTTGGAAACCACCAGAGTCAGTAAAAACAATCCCATCCCATCCCATCATCTTCTTTATGCCTCCCAATTCCTGTATTACATCAGGTCCTGGATGAATCAATAAATGGAGAGTATTGGTAACAATAGCTTCTGTATTCGTTTCCTTTAGCTGTTTTGTAGTTAAATATCTTACTGCCCCTCTAGTAGCATCTGGCATAAAGAAATATTTTTCTTTCAGAATATCTAAATTCATCACTTTATTTACTAAAATTACCTCCTATTAACATACTATCTCCATAGCTAAGGAATTTGTACTTTCTACTTATTGCCTCTACATATGCCCTTTGTATATTATCCTTACCTGCAAAAGAACTAACCAGAAGAATTAGAGAAGAATCTGGCATATGGAAATTAGTAACAAGATTATCTACAATTTTCCATTTATATCCAGGATATATGTAAAGGGAGGTATATCCAGAATATTCTTTAAGAAGATATTTTCCATTCTGTTCATATGCTACACTTTCAAGTGCTCTTGCCACTGTTGTTCCAAATGCCCATACTTTTCCTTTTCTGCTATTAATAGCTTCTGCCACATCTTGAGATACATTTATATACTCAGTATGTATCTTGTGGTTCTCAATTTCTTCCTCTCTTATCGGTGCGAAGGTTCCCCATCCAACTCTCAACTCTACCTTTACAATATTTGCTCCTTTCTTCTCTATTTCATTTAATATTTCATTTGTAAGATTAAGACTCGCAGTTGGTGCTGCCACTGCACCTTCTATCTTTGAGAAAACAGTATTGTACCTCTCCCTATCACTTTTCTCGTCTTCTCTTTTCATGTATGGTGGAAGAGGAGTATGTCCATATTTATCAAAAAGAACCTGGCTTGAACCTTCAGTAAAAAGAACTACAAAACCATTATCTTTCCTCTCTCTAACCTGTATTTGTATTTCCTCCCCTTCTTCATTTTTTAAAATATCTCCAATCTCTAC
>CAYMBI010000026.1:0-6874 GCA_964388655.1 uncultured Candidatus Saccharibacteria bacterium
GAATAGAGAATATGAAAACAAATCTGAGCACATAGCTTTAGAGTCATTACTTAAAGGATACAAAGGGAATTGGTTTATCGATATAGGCGGATCGTACGGGAGATTGACATCAACATACTATGAGAAATATACCAACCCCGTTATTATTGATTACTCTCTAAAAACACTTCAAAGAAACTATGAATATATTAAGAAGAATTATCCAAATACAATATTGATTGCTGCAAATGCATACAATCTTCCTTTTAAAGATAATACTTTCGATGGAGGTCTAATGGTAAGAGTACTCCATCACATAGATAGACCAACGGAGTATTTTAAAGAGGCTCATAGGGTCTTTAGTAATAATTCTGTATATATACAAGAATATGCCAACAAAAAACACATTAAAGCAATCATAAGAGCTCTCTTGAAGTTTGATTTTACAGTATTTAACAAAGATCCATATCAACAACCAACAAAGGAAAATTATGAAGGAGCCAGAAAGGGTTCTAGCGTACCCTTTCTCAACTATCACCCGCAATGGATTAAAGACACTCTAAGAGAAAACGGGTTCGTTGTAATCCAAGAAAGGGGTGCCTCTTTCTTTAGATTGAATCTGCTCAAGAAATTGCTCGGAGTACGAATACTACTCCTACTAGAAAGCTTTTCTCAAAGAGCTTTTTCCTGGAGTCAAATTTCTCCAAGTATTTTTGTTAAAAGTGTTGTCAACAAGGGAGATTTTAAAGCTTCGAAAAATACTGTATTAGAAGACGTGTTAGTATGCCCTCTTTGTAAAGGTTTTCTACAAATACAACAAGAAAACGCCCATTGTAAAGAATGCAATAAAAATTTTCTTAAGAGTAAAAATATTTGGGACTTTAGAGTATAGATGAGAGCAAAAAAATCACTTGGTCAAAACTTTTTCATAAACAAAAATCTCAAAAGCCATATTGTCAACAAGGTATTAGAAAACAAAACAAAATTTGTTATTGAGATAGGGCCAGGATTAGGATATTTTACCGAAGATCTTATTGCAAATTTCGAAAACGTAATAGTTGTTGAAAAAGATATCACATTGGCAAATAATCTAAAGAGTAGGTTTCCTAAAATAGAAGTTCTAACAGGAGATTTTCTAGATTTAGACTTAAATATTCTTAAAGATAAGGATATCACGTACTTTGGTTCACTACCCTACAATGTGTCCAAGCCCATTATAAAGAAGATAATAGAACACAAGACATTTAAAAACAAAGCTTTCTTCATAATTCAAAAAGAGGTTGCAGAAAAATACTTTTACAAAAAACCTTATAATATACTCTCACTGACAACTGCAATTTATGCGGAATTTAAAAAGTATTTTGATATATCTCCTGACTCGTTTAGACCAAAACCTAATGTTAATAGCTCTTTTGTTTCATTTACTCCAAAACAGGTAAATCTTAAAGATGCAGAGAGCTTAGAGCAATTAATACATTGTGCATTTAAACAGCCTCGAAAAAATTTAAAAAACAATCTAAAAAACAGTATATATTCAGATTCAGTCAAAGAATTCTCAAACCTACGTCCAGCAGAGCTATCACTGAATAAATACATTAAGATTCTTGATAATTACAGAGTACATTAATATCCCTTTACTCTTCTCTAGGTGATATAATCAGGACAATGAAAAAGAAAGAGAAGGAGAAGAAAGAAAAACAATTAAATTTCGGCCTTAAGAATCCACCTCAAAATATATATTACAAGTATAAAGATCAGTATGAAATATGGCTTTCAGGACTTGAAACACACCGTTTTATGAAAGATTTGCTCATGTGGTTTGTACTTATAATGAGTGTATCTTTAATATCTACCCAGATATATACTATACTTAACCTTGAAATATTACCTTCAAAAATTCCTGTTCTTAACTATTTTTTTTCACTTCACTTACGACTAGTTGATTCCTTTTGGATATATTTTTTCCCAAGTTTAAGTATTCTTGTTTTATTCTTTGGATTTCTTTTTGCAAACAAGTATTATCATCGTGAGAGGGAACTATCTAAATTGCTTTTAGTAGCGATCTTGCTGTCTACACTATCCCTTTCAGTTATATTTTTCAAATTAGTTTATTCATTTTAAATATGGATTTTTCAATTGCAACAAATTTTTTAGAAAAAATATTAAAAATAAATGATTTTGCTGCTGCAACAGAGTACGAGAAATACCTTAACTATTGGCCTGTTTTTTTAATAGGTTTTCTAGGATCTCTATTTCTAACACCAATATTTGGATACTTTGCAAACAAGTATAAAATAACATATGTGCCTGGGAAAGGACGTAATGGAAAGGATTTTGACAATCCAGAGAAAGCTATACATGATGTAGAAACACCCGCACTTGGGGGGTTAGCAATAACAATACCTATACTAATAGCAATATTTCTCCTCTTTAGACTAGATGCTATGACAATACCAATCGTCCTTGCTCTCTCAATTTTAATAGTAGGTAGCCTATTAGATGATGTACTGAACCTCTCTTCAAAAGTCCAGCTTCTTTATCAGTTTATAGCTGCAAGTATTATTGCTTTCTCAATAATAGACTTGGCGAATATTAGTTTTTTTTCAGAAGACTTATTAAATCTTACAGCATACACTTGGAGTACAAATATTTTCTCTATACCCATATCTTTTGTATTCCCAGGAGATTTAATATTAATAGCTTGGATATTACTTTGTATTAACTCAGTTAAATGGGTTGGAGGCTCACCTGGGCTTGTTGAAGCATATTCTTTGGTTATTTTCCTTCTGCTTTTCATCGTGGGAGTTAGGACTTTTTCTCTCTTCTCATCAAGTATTAGCATATTAATTGCTGGGGGTTTAGTTCCTCTGCTTTATTTTGCATACCCTTCTCCGAAGGTAATGTCAGGATCAAGCGGTAAATCTGTATATGGGTTCTTAATAAGTATTTTAGCTTTAATTGCTGGATTAAAATTCTCTGCAACGCTGATGCTTTTGGCAATTCCTATACTAGATGCTATATACGTTATTACATACAGAGCAATTACCTACAAACCTAAAAACCCTATAGAATTAATGAGGATAAATGACACATCTCATTTACATCACAGACTATTAAAACTAAATCTTTCAAGTAAACAAGTATTGTTACTTGAAACATCAGTATCTTTAGTAATTGGTTCATTTGCAATTCTAACAACAGGTGCTTATAGATATTTTGCGTTAATCTTTAGTATTGCTTTTGTTCTAGCCTTTATAGTCTTCATTCACTATCGTTCAAACAGAAAAGAAGCTGAGAAGAAAGAGTCTCCAGAATCAAAATATTCTTACTAATCCTTTTATAGACAAACGCAGAGTGCTTTCATATAATGAATACATATGAAAAAATGGAAATCTGCCTTGATAGTTTCATCTATTGTAGTATTCGTCTCAATTCTACTCTTCTTTGTCCAACCAGAAGATATACTAAAGCATGTACCAATACTTAAAAGCTTTTATCAAAATACTACATTAGAAATTACAGTTCCTTACGGCAAAGCTAATGTAAAAATAAATGGTAAAGAGTATGGAGAAACCCCTCTTAATATACAAAGCTTAGTGGCAGGGGAGTATGAAGTTGAATTAAATAAGATTGCTACACAAGAAGGATATTACAAACCTCATACATTTAAGGTAATACTAACAAAAAATTCAACCTCAAGAATAAATTTGGAAATAGGACCAGATGATGCCTTGCATGGTACTATCCTATATTACCTAGAAGACAAAATCTACACATCTAACAAGGGAAAACTCACTATAACAACAAATGCCCAAGATACACGTGTTTTTATGAACTCCGAATTCCTTAAGTCTGCTCCTATAACAAACTTAGAATTAAATGAGGGTGAATATGAAATATCATTACAATCGGAAGAGTATGAAAATTTAACCTTACCAATTGTAATAAGAGCTGGGTATACATTAAATATTAAAGCATATCTCCTTCCAATATCAGTAATTTTTGATAGTGCACAAATAGATGAGTAGTACGGATTTAACAAAAATAAAGGGGCAAGTTCCAGTATCTATCATTGTCCATGGAGGAAACTACCTTGGATATCTACTTTCCAAAACACTATTAGAACAAGGAAGCCAAGTCGTAATAATTGATAAATATACTGCACAATCAAAACTGTATTTCTCAGAATTAAGAAATGCTGGAAAGGTCAGCTTTATTGATTTCAAAGGTTTAAAGAATTTCTATGAAAAAATAGCTAGAATAGACTATCTTTTCTACCTATTAGGAGAATCTCTCGAGAAGGCAAAAAATGTTGATAGTAAAGATTTTTTAGCGGAATCTGACTATCTTAGTACAAGTTTAACAGCTTCTCATAAATACAAAGCTAAAATATCTTTGGTAACATCACTCAGATTAAATAGGGAGCTTTCGAATAGATTAAACGGTGAAAAATCTGGTAAAACCACACCATATTCTCCATTAGAATTACAAAGGTATGGAGAGAATTTTGTTGCAGAGTTTGTAGATAAAACAAAGGCGAATGTAAGAATATTAAGACTTGGAACATTAATAGGAAAAGGGATAAACCAAATAACAGATAGCACTCTCGATCGCCTATTTGTTGATGCAACACAAAAGCCTCAAATTGAAATATTAGGAGAGGGCTTAGAATTGCATAATATAATACATGAGAGCGATGCTGTATATGGCATATTAAAATTAACATTTGAAGATAATACAAAAGGAGAAGTAATATCCCTTTGTAATAAAAACGATTATACAACACTTTCCCTTGCCTACAAGTTATTAGAATTAGATGTTGAAGCTAAAGCAATAAAATTTGTAGAGAGAGAGGATAACAAATATGTCTTACAAGATCTATATATTCCTGCCCCAAACGCAACTCAGTTTTCATGGAAGCAGCAGGTCCCATTAGAAGATAGTGTTATTGAGCAAGTTAAGGCATACTATGATAAATCAGATAAAAAATGGGAAATTGAAAAAACAGATGAGATTAAGAAAAAGAAAATAGGAGAGGTGTCTAATGTGTCGAACACAAAGCTAGGACTTTTTGTAAAGAAAATTTTAAGACCAATCTATAACTCTGAATCAGAAGGGATTTTTAAGGAGATTAGCTATACTAAAATACTCAAATTCCTTTCAGTACTCACAGTTTCTTTTATTGCAATATATTACTTAATCTCTCCAATATTGGGAATCTCACTTGGTTCATATCTAATATATTCTCAAACTAACAACTTACAGAAATCCTTTACTGAATTAGATTTTGATTCAATACAGCAAAATACCATACAAATATCTCAAAACCTAACGAGAGTTGAAAACAATCTTTCAAGACTCTTCTGGCTGTTCTCTTTTACCAATAACAAGGAATTTTACAATAATACAAGTCAGGTTATACAAGGTACTAGATACGCACTGGATAGTGCCCAAGATTTAGTAATTGGACTTAGACCCCTTGGGGAGTATGTAAAAGACTTTGAACCAGCGGTAACATTCGACAGCTCACAGCCATCAACAACAAGAGAGTATAGGGAATACCTCCTCGCAATAGATGACAATCAATATAACATCAAAGAAGGGATATACAAGATGACTCTTGCAAAGAGTTTAATAGAATCTGTAAACACAAGGGATTTCCCTAAATTCCTACAAGATTCTGTTCTTAGATACAAAGAATTAATAACCCAAGTAAATGATATGGTCCTTCCTTTAGAAAAAGTCACTCAATTTTTACCAGATCTACTTGGAGTTGATGAGAGAAAGAGGTATGTGATATTACTACAAAACGATGGAGAAATAAGGGGTACGGGAGGTTGGATATCAAGTTATGGTGTCGTTGCCATCGAAGGAGGACAAATTAGGGAACTCTTTGTAGATGATATATACAACGCGGAGGGTACGCTAAGAGTTAAAGGGTATACTTACAAAGCCCCAGTATCCATGATAAGAGCTTTAGGAGAAACTCCCTATACATTCTCCCTTGTGAATTGGGATCCTAACTTAGATTCTGTAATGACTAGTACTGAGCAATTTATATATGATTTGGGGAAAGGAAATGATATAGACGGAATAATTACAATAAATACTGTATTTTTACAGAAGCTTTTAGATAAATGGGGAGGAATTGAAGTCCCTGGAGAATCAGAGATTATAACTTCCTCCAATCTTTACCCAAAGATTTTTGAAATGCATACAGAATTCACCCCTGGTTCAACAAGAAAAGCAACCTTCCTCGCAAATCTTGCAAATGAAGCAGTTACAAAGCTACTTTCTTCTAATTTTGCCGAATACAAGAATATCTCAGATGTAATTATTGAATCCTTAACAGAAAAACATTTACAAGCAACCTTTAAAAATACCTTAGCTAAATCATATTTTGATGAAAATAACTGGGATGGTAATATGGATCCTAAATATTTATCAGCCCCTATAAATATTGATTGGAACTGGGGGGGAAACAAAGCTAACTTGTATATAAAGAAAAATCATACTCTCGATATAAACATAAAAGATGAAAAGACAATAGATTACAAATATCAAATAGCAATACAAAATGACTCTAGTATAAACACATACCCACAAGGTGAATATGTAAATTATGTAAGAATTTTCCTACCTGTAAATGCAACTTTAATGGGAATAACTGGTATCAAGGACAATAAATATGACATATATAACGAAGGTGGCTACAAAGTTGTTGGAGGTTGGTTTAATGTACCAATAAAAGAGAACAAAATCTTAGAAATTACGTATAGAATCAGCAATGAGAATAATGATATCTTGTTCCCAATATCGAGAAATGATACTCACTACAACATGAATCTTAACATTTATAAGCAGCCTGGAAGTAGGAAAGATGCATACAACCTAA
>CAYMBI010000027.1:0-6777 GCA_964388655.1 uncultured Candidatus Saccharibacteria bacterium
GAGTCGTAGATATAAAAGTCTACCGCGGGTTCGAATCCCGCCCTCTCCGCCAATTACCAAACGAAACCCCAGGACAACCTAACTATTGACATCTCAAACCATTAGTATAAGAATGTAAATATATAAGTGCCAAAGATCCCCTCTACCTGTTCTTCAATAAGAGTGATTTCAAGGATAAAAGTTTGTTTGAACCTTATACCCTCCTTTTTATTTAATTTGTTAATTTTAAATAAGCATAATAAGGAATATATGCATAAAGGTCTTTACTAATTTTAATAATAATTAAATATGAAACAGATCTTAGCTAGTGCTATGATAATCGCCGCTTTAGGAGCTTTAGTGGTGAGTTCAACAGTAGCACTCTTTAGTGATCAGGAAGTCATATCTGGTAATACAGTGGCAACAGGTACTCTTGAACTGACCTTAAACAAGTCAGCAGGAAAACCTTACACTATTACAAATGGGTATCCTGGGTATGAAACCGATTGGGAATACATAGATATTTTCAATACAGGTACACTACCATTCGAAGCACACATCTCCTTTGAAAAGACAGCAGGGGATGATGATCTTTACGATGCTTTAATGACGGATATGCACGCTTCGGGCGGAGATGGACTTTGTAACACTTCAGATTTTGGTGAAAACCTAATCTACAGTGGATACTTAAAAGATTTTCCATTCCAGAAGTTAGTAAGTGTATATTGGCATTTAGCAAATGAAGATGACGCTTCGGGTTCACCAGCGGATAACATTAGAGCTGGCTGGACAATGAGAGTTTGTCAGAGGTTAAGCATTGATAGTGGTGCAGGAAATGAGATTATGGGTAAATCCGTAACCTTTTCTGAAATCGTAGACGCAATGCAAGACAATGATTAATTCTTAACAGGGGCTGCATCGAAAGGTGCAGCCTTTCTTGAAACATGAAAAACAAGATACTAAATACAATCTATTGGATATTAATTCTTTTTGTCGTACTAGTTGCAATCATCCCAGCAATATCTGCCTTCAATCTTAAACTACCTTTTAGTTTGTATTCTGTAGAGACAGGCTCAATGGAACCAGTAATTAAACCTGGTGATTTGATTTTTGTAAAAGAAGAAGAGAGATATCAGGTTGGAGATATTATATCTTTTACAGATAAACGAAGTGGAGGAATTACTACAATAACCCACAGGATAGCGAATATAAATGCAGATGGAACCTTTATGACAAAAGGAGATGCTAACAGCGGAGTTGATACAGATTCAGTAAAGAATGAAAATATCGTCGGTAAGTACTTCTTCAGAATCCCACTCCTTGGATATATTATTACTTTTGTTAAAACACTCTTAGGATTCTTAATACTCATTGCAATACCAGCAATAATAATCGCATACGAAGAGTTTAGAAAGATTGTTAAATCAATTTCTGGTAAAAGGGAAAACTACCAGAAGTGAAGAGCTTTTCTCACTTCTGGTGCCATGATTTTACTCTATGTTATCCCCTAGTACAATACAAGCGAATATTGTATATTGAAAAATATGAATGAAGATGCAGAGAAGAAAATAAATTTCTTGTACGGAGTATTAATAACCCTAGGCACGATTATAGTTGGCCTTATTAGTTACATCTTCTATACCGAAAATACTTCCCTATTTAAAGAGCCTAATAGATGTGAATACAATGGGTGGGCATACGCAGATAAAGAGGTGTATGAATCTGTTGATGGTTGTAATACCTGTTTTTGTTACGATGGAGAGACAATCTGTACAGAGAAAGAATGTCCAGTTGCCAACGAAAGCGAATACTGTGATGATGGTTCAGTTTGCTCAGCAGAACTTTAAACTTGCCTTCCCTACTGCACTAATGTACCTTTAGTATATATAAACTTTATTAAAGGAAAGTATGGAAAATATAAATGAAAATATTTGCACCCCTCCTGAACAAGTAATTCCAGAAGATGTAAAACCTAAAACAGACAAGAAATCTCTAATACTAGTATTAATAATTGTCGTTCTTTTTGTACTACTGCTAATTACTGGTGGTTTTTTTGCATATCAGAGTGGACTCCTTAACAATATGTTGAATATACAACAACAGGAAGATGAAGGTATTGAAGAAGAGCAAATAGAAGATGAAACTTCCATTATGAAAACAACTTTTGAAGGAGAAACTGTTACTGCTTTGGTACCAGATGGCTGGACAGTAGAAGAATACTACGATGGTGAAGGTACAGAATCTTTAATAGAGGGCGTAACATATGAAGGTTTTACTGGTCTAAAGATAAAGAATGGTACAAAGGAAGTATTTTCTGTTAGGGCTGTTTCTGGAATAGGCATTATTGGATGCCCAATGTATGCAAAATTTTCTGATTACAATCCAACACATCTAGCAGATAATCAAGCAATGGCAGATGAAATTGGCGATACAATGAATATCACAGACTATACAACTGCTCAATATGTGGAATTTAAATGGTTAGACAAGACCTTTAGAAGGATTGGTACAGGGTATTTCTATGATGAAGTACCAAACAATTCTTTCTTTGAGGCACCATGTATGCAAGGAATTATTACATTTAATGGCCTAAAATTTGTAGATTCTTCTGGATATGAGAGTAATGCATATTTTTTTGGTGCTGTGGAGAATGTAACAGAAGAAGAATTACTAGTAGTGGATGAGATACTTGAAAGTATGAGGTTAGTAAACTAATTAAAAATCTGTATAAGATCCACTTTAGCATCAACAGAGGAAGATATTAAATTCTCTCCCTTCGCTCTATTCCTATACTCATACCATATACCATCTATACAAAGAGCTATGTATCGGGCCTCGACAAGCATTCCATCAACAACGACCTGATTGTTACTAAGCATATTGTTTGTACGACTATCAGAACTACCTTTGAGAAAGTTTTTTGAATAGCCATCAAGTGGTCTTTCATTTATCCTTGCAAGTACAGAAAGAGGTATTCCCCCTTCTCTTGATACATTAAAGTAGGCATATGTAAGACCAGGAATATCGGTCCCTATCTCTGCGGATATGTATGAATCAGAATCTTCATATACAGTTCCTCTTTTAAGAAAAAAGCTGTGTTGGGGAATTCTTTCAATAAAAAGAAGCACTTCTAATAATCTTGGGGGATGTCAGAATCTCTTCTTTGGGCATTTTCTAAATATGCATATCGATCAGAGTTATCGACCTTACTGAAAAATTGCTCTACAAGATTCATAATGTTTTAAGAATACCATAATATGGTGGAGACGGTGGGATTCGAACCCACGTCCAAAAGTTAAGAACTGTGTCATGTACAAATGTATTTAGATTTATATAGCCAAACAAAGCTAAAAATCTAACAAAAAACTCTGTTTGCTCAGTAATTGTATTCAGCTAATATCCCCTACTGACAAGAGACAGTAGCCATACCCTAGTAACGACTATCTAACATACTAACTAGAGATAGAAATGTTAGACACTAACCGAACCTAATCAGTTAGACTTAAGCAAAATTGTAAGCGTATAAAGGTGCAGTGAATGCAGCTCTTAGCTTATTTGCAAAAGCGTTAAGTTTGTTTTCTACACTTATCTGTGTTTTAGTTTTACGAACTAAAAAACGATTTGTGACAAACAGCCCTTATAACTTCTGTCGAAAGCCTTGCGTCCCCATATTCTTAAAGAACGCTATATTATAACATTTTCTTAAGTTTTTTTGGAGACCTCCCAAAGGGAGATTGCAGTTGCAACAGAGAGATTTAAAGAATCTATACTGTCCTCATGAGGAATATATACACTTTGTCCAAGTTCCATATATCTATCCTCCAACCCCCTTGATTCGTTACCATGGATAATCGTCAATGGCTTTTTAAATTCAACCTCTCCTATTTCTTTCGCACCTTTAAGCATAAAAGGGTATAAATTCTGATTAGGATATTTCTTTAAATATTGATCTACAGAATCAAAAAACTCAAAATTAATATGAAAGAGAGCTCCCATTGTAGATCTTACAACCATAGGATCAAATATGTCTCCTGCAGGCTTTACTATTCCTAAGTTTTTAAAGTTAAAACCCAGCATTGTCCGAATAATAGTACCTATATTACCTAGATTCATAGGATTAACAAGTACTAGATGATTTTCACTCTTTATTAATTCGGACTCATACTTTTTGAATATCCCAACTACATAGGTATTTTCTTTCACAGCAATCCTTTCTATTGCTCTGTCAGAGTATTCAAATGGTATTCCTTTTTGCATACATAGATCAGTAATCTCCCTCATACCATCGCTTTCTTGGATATCTGTTTTAAAAAGAACCTTAAAAACTTTTTCAGGTTGAAGTTTGAGTAATTCGATAACGGGAAAAGCCCCAAAGGCATATGTGTAATCGAACTTTTTTTGATATCTTTTAACTTTAGGTAAAAACATTCTATTTCTTCTTTAAAATATCTCTCAATATATCATCAGCAGCAACCTTTTCTTTGCTCATTTCCCATTTTTCTTTCCTAAGAATCAAATACGCTTCTTCAACCTTTTTCTTTGTTTCTGAGAGTACTAGGTTTTTTCGAAGAAGCTCCTTTTGAACTTCTTCCTCACTCTTGTATATTTCGTAAATGCTGTACAAGAAACCATATAGAAGAACTAGGTAACTTAGAAATTTCGCCAAGGTTGAAAGGTTAAGCATTAGGTAATACTCAATGTTTAAGAATGGTAAAAAAAATATTTGTGAAAGGACAGCAAAAGTTAAAGAAAATACAAGCCAGAATTCAAAGTTTCTGTAGTACATTCCCTTACTTCTTATATACCCAACAAGTGTTAATATATATACCCCAAGTGCAATTATTTGCATTACAATAGCAAATATATATTCATCGTACCCACTGAATATATTTGAGAATACTGAAACTAAAATTACAAATATTGAAAATAAAAAGAATATTCCTAAAAATACAAACCTTTCATTAATATTTTTCTCTCTATGTTCCTCTCTTGCAAATATCCAACTTAAGAAAAATATAAAGGAGAGGAATACTCTAGAAAAAACAATACTACTTGGGAAGATATCGCTATTTTTAATCACGAACAAATCTGAAAAAACATCTAAAGAAATTAAAATATGTAAAACATCCAGCAAGGATACAGCAAAGAAACCTATGCCTAAAAGTAAGAAGTTAAAAGAATTCTTTTTTGTAATAAAACGAAGTAATGCAAGTAAACCAATAAAGAAGGCAAATATTCCTGCAAATAAATCTAGTATTAATTGAAAATCTGTAATCCATCTTAAATTCCCCGCAATATATCCAAATGCAAGAAAGACAATTACACTTAGAAGTATAAAGATTTCTCTTTTCTTTACTTCGTTTTTTGTGAATTTTTGTACCATATGTATATTTTAATACATGAGTTTAGAAAAAGATATTTTTTCATTTCTTTCCGCATGAGGTGCACAGACAGTTACAACCCCTTTACCATCTTGGGATATATAGTAACCAGTACCATTTATAGATATATATAAAGGATCTTGTGGCATTATTACTAATTCCTCAGATTCGCCAGAGAGAAATGACATATCGACTAAATCAGAACAATCATAGGGACCACTTTTACAAATCTCATTACCAAAGTTCACACAAACAGAATCTTTTGGTATTTGTTCTGGTATTTCTCCAAAAACATTGTAATATGCACTTACATGTGTAAGTATTGAAGAAATATCTGCTACTCGCTTAATATTCCTTGCTTCAGCTGCCTCTTTGCTAGGATTAATTGCCAGAAGGGCTAAGAGCCCCATTACAACGAATGCTGAAAGAACAACTAGTATCTCTAGTATATTAAATCTTTCATTTTTTGATATTTTTTCATTCTCCTTTTTTACAGGAACAAAGTTTATTGTTTCAACATTCCGTACAGCCTGATTCATACCTACATAATACACATTTAGGAATCTTTTTTACATAGTTCTGACTATTACCTATAGAGTAATAATTGGAAAGATATAGTAATCATATATCTAAAAAGGTTATTATTAAGCCCTTTTTAGGGTTATCCACAGTTTTAAATCCTGGGTGAATAAGTTGGAGTAACTACGGAGAGGGCGGGATTCGAACCCGCGGTACGATGACCGTACAGTACTTTTCGAGAGTACCCTATTCGACCACTCTAGCACCTCTCCAGTGGATAATTATATCAAATACTGTAAAATTTCTTATGAAAATAATAGTTAAGGCTATATCTCCTCGAAAGGAATATAATTGCCATAAGTGAGGCGATCTATCCAACCTTGTTTTCTAACATCCTTATACAAAACTTTATCCTGCAGTAATACAAAGATCGCATCCTTATCTGCCTCTCCTAGAAGCAATATCAAAGCTCTTGGATATCGAAGTCTAGTTTCAATTATTAAGAAATATTGCCCATTCTTAATTGAAAACCAAAAATTATCAAGCAAAAACCACTCATAAAGCCTATTACCTGTATCTACCCCCCTACTAGTAATTTTGTGTTTAACAGTACTTGGTTTATTAGTACCAGCAACATATACAAAAAATAGAAGAGCAATTATACATGCCATTAAGAAATAATTTCCTAATATTGCCAAAAAAAGAACAAAGAAGAGAGATATAGCTAATACAATCATAAAAGATCTATTTTCGAACTTTATCTCATATCTATCGGGAGCCTCCCACTCAAAAAGTTTTATATTTTGTACAACTTTTGGGGCGGGAATATCACTTTCTTCTAATACAATCTCCTTTTCTACTATTTTCTTCCTCTTTTCGGCTTTTTTCTTTTTAATGG
>CAYMBI010000028.1:0-6659 GCA_964388655.1 uncultured Candidatus Saccharibacteria bacterium
GCCACCCCCCCCTTCGGGATCGGCCAGCGCATCCCGGAAACGCTCGTCGAATTCATGAGGAATTTATGCTAAGTGCAGATGAAGTAGGATCTATGTCACTTTTAGAGAGGCACCAATTGGGCGTAAGCCCGGCAACAATAAGGAATGAAATGGCTAGACTAATGGAAATGGGATTAATCGAGAAGAGTCACATCTCATCTGGTAGATTTCCTACAGATCAGGCACTCAGGCTTTATGTTAGTAATATATTGAGCAGTAGCTCTTTAAATCCTTTAATAGCAGTAGAGATAAGGCAAGGAATCTTTAGAGATAGATTTTCCAAAGACTCTGTTCTTAATTCTATATTACAAATTCTCTCGGAAGAAACAGAATCTGTTGTATTTTTGGTTATAAACAACATGTCTAGATATTGGGGACTATCGAATCTTTTTAAATATGAAGAACTAAGAGATTGGGAAAAGATTCAAAGAATTGTAAATATACTTGAGGACAAAGATTTCCTTTCAAATATGATGGACAGATACAGTGGTTCTGGTGTATCTCTTTTGATAGGAGAAGAATCAGGGATAAAAGATTTGGAGGGTTGCTCTATGATATTTACAACATTACCATTTTGGGATACAAACGATGCGCACGTAGGCATCATAGGATCAAAGCGTATGGATTATGCGAGATGCGTACCAGCACTGAGAGAGGTCCAAAACTCTATGCGTAACGCAATGAGAGGGTGGAATTAAAATAACTATCATCGATATGAAAAACAAAAAAGACACACAAGGTGTGACAAAAATTAAGGGCAACGAGATTAAGCAGTTAGAGCGTGAGATTGCTAGGCTTGAGAATGATATTAAAGAATTGGCATTGACAATTGATAAGGTAGAAGACGA
Source organism: uncultured Candidatus Saccharibacteria bacterium (assembly GCA_964388655.1). Lineage (GTDB taxonomy): Bacteria > Patescibacteriota > Dojkabacteria > SC72 > SC72 > UBA5209. Next base: position 888 of record CAYMBI010000028.1, read on the forward strand.
GAAATTGGAAGTTCTTAATCAACTTAAAAGGGCATTGGCTGATTATCAAAATTTAGAGGCCAATACTCAAAAACGTCTTAATTTACTTTTTCTACAGTCTAGAAAATCACTTGCTGAGAAGTTAATACCAGTGGTAGACGACATAACTATGGCAATAAAAGCGAAAGAAGGTGTGAATTTTGATGAACAATCAATATCTTGGGCAAATGGAGTTATAGAACTTCTCAATAAATTAGAAAAAAGTTTGGAAGAAATAGGGTTAAAAAAATTTGTCCCAGAAAAGGGAATAAATTTTGACCCTTCTGTACACGAAGCGTTAACAGTAGTTGAAAGTGAAAAGGGAGGTTTAATCTATGATGTTATTCAACCTGGATACATTTTAGATGATGTTGTTATAAGGCCATCTAGGGTTGTCGTAACAAAGAGTAAATAAATTTTTATTAATAGTTAATATGGGAAAAATAATAGGTATAGACTTAGGTACAACCAACAGTGCAATGGCATATATGTCTGGTGGTAAACCTAATATAATTCCAAATTCACAAGGTGGAAGATTAACACCATCTGTAGTTGCAGTTGATGACAAAGGGGAAATTTTAGTCGGTTCTCCTGCAAAGAATCAGGCAGTAACAAATCCCGAAGGAACTGTTTACTCCGTAAAGAGATTGATTGGTAGATCTTGGGATGATCCTGAGGTGAAGAAAGACAAGGAACTCCTACCATTTGAAATGAGAAGATCCAAATCAGATGGAATAGAAGTCAAAATGGGAGATAAATGGTATACACCTCAGGAGATATCGGCAAAGATTTTGGCCAAAATGAAAAAGGATGCTGAAGAATTCCTAGGAGAGAAAGTTACGGAAGCCGTTATTACCGTACCAGCATATTTTGACGACTCTCAAAGACAAGCCACAAAAGATGCGGGAAAAATTGCTGGTCTTGAAGTAAAGAGGATCGTAAACGAACCAACCGCTGCGGCTTTGGCATATGGACTAGATAGTAAGAAGGATGAAAAGATTGCAATCTTTGACTTAGGTGGTGGGACATTTGACATATCCATACTAGAGATCGGAGATGGAGTATTTGAAGTTCTATCAACTAATGGAGATACACACTTAGGAGGTGATGACTTTGATCAAAAAATAATTGATAAATTAGTAAAAGATTTTGAGGATAAAGAAGGGGTAGATCTAAAAGAAGATAGGACTGCCCTCCAAAGACTTAAGGAAGCAGCTGAGAAAGCAAAGATTGAACTATCTACTTCTGAGGAAACAGAAATAAATATCCCATATATTACTGCAACATCAAGTGGGCCAAAGCATCTTAAGGTCTCCATGACTCGAGCGGACCTAGAGAAATTGACACTAGATTTGATAGAAAAAACCGTAGAACCATGTAAAAAAGCTCTAAAGGATGCAAACTTAGAAATAGAAGATATAGATGAGGTACTATTAGTTGGTGGAATGACAAGAATGCCTGCAGTAGTTAAAAAAGTAAAGGAGATATTTGGAAAAGAACCCAACAAGAGTGTTAACCCAGACGAAGTTGTAGCAATTGGAGCTGCAATTCAAGGTGGGGTTCTTGGTGGAGATGTAAAAGATATCACTCTACTGGATGTAACTCCTCTTTCTCTTGGATTAGAGACGTTAGGAGGTGTAATGACAAAATTGATAGAAAGAAACACGACTATCCCTGTAGAAAAGAAACAAATATTTAGTACTGCTGTAGATAACCAACCTGGAGTTGAGATTCATGTTCTACAAGGAGAAAGGGAAATGGCATCAGACAACAAAACCTTGGGGAGATTTATACTAGATGGAATTCCACCTGCACCAAGAGGGGTTCCTCAAATCGAGGTGACGTTTGCAATCGATGCAAATGGTATTTTGAATGTAAGTGCAAAAGATCTTGCGACGAACAAAGAGCAGAAGATAACTATTACTGCATCTACAGGTCTTAAGGAAGATGAAATAGAGAGAATGGTTGAAGAAGCAGCAAAATATGCAGAAGAAGATAAAAAGAAGAGACAAAGAGCTGAAAAGAGAAACAATGCAGATTCGCTTTGCTTCAATATTGAGAAACTTCTTGAAGAAAATGGAGATAAAATAGAAGAGGATGAGAGAAAAGATCTAAAGGAGGGAGTAGAAAGTGTAAAAAAGATAATAGAAAAAGAGGATTTCGACGAAGGGAAGCTAGAAGAGGAGGTTGAAAAACTTACTAAGAAAATGCAAGAAGTAAGTAAAAAGATGTACGAGAAAGCAGCTTCTGAAAGCAAAAAAGAACCAGAGAAAGAAGAAAAACAGAAGAAAGATGATGAAGTAAAGGAAGGAGAAGTTGTAGAGTAAATACTAGTGGGGGGCTTTGCCCCCCTCTTTTATTTTTGCTAAGATTGTTACAAGTAAATAATTATTTATCTGCCCTTAAATATGTTGACTAATAATAGCAAGACTAATGTTACCTCCAGTGGCATGGACCTTTCTTTTTTTCAAAGGCAGCTCTTTTATATCTTGATATTCTTCCTTCCCTGGTTTGTTCTACCTCTACCTTGGGATCCTACCGAGAGTATTCGAGTAACGTTTTTTATTATAATTTCAGCAATAGTGATTCTACTCGAAGTTGTTAAATGGATTTGGGATGGTAAGGTAGCTATTTATAAGTCTGTATTAGATAAAGCTTTTCTACTTTTATTCTTATCTTTTATAATTTCTTCAATATTTGCAATTGATAAATGGAGTGCTGTATGGGGTTTTGATGGAAGATTAGGTATTGGTATTGTTTCAATGTCAATATTTCTAACCTTTATTTTCCTATCTAGGAGTTTCTTAAATGACAAGAAATATATTGTTAAATCTGCCGAGATTATGATGTTTGGTATTTCGATTCTTATTATTCTTAGTCTAATATCTTTCTTTAAAGTAAATATATTTGGTTGGATACCGATTTTTAAAAACTTTTTTGTAGTAGGTTTACCATTAACCTTTTATTCTAAAGAGTTAGTTCTTATAGCCTCTGGGTTAATACTTTTATCTATATATCTAGTAATAAACTACCTTAGAGAAAAGAAATACCAAAAAGTTCTCTTACCCTTTCTTGCAACGGTAGTTGGTTTCTTAGCAATACCTATGTTTTCAATTAATCAAGGTGTTGTACTTCCTATTCTAATCTTTATAGCCCTTGTATTTACTGTACTATTTCTCTTTATTAAATTAGAAAAGAGTTTAAGATTTCTACCAGCTTTAGTTGCAATTCTATCTGTTCTTTCAACAGTATTTGCGATAGGATTGCAGTATGATTCCTTTAAAGATTCATTGTTAGGAAAATCCTTTGAGGCTGTAACTCCGATACAATTAGCTTCCGATATCTCATGGTCAGTATCAAGCAGGGCAATTGTTGAAGATTTATTCAGAGGATTAGTTGGTTTTGGAAATGAATCTTTCCCTATCGTATACAGCTTGTTTAAACCTGCTGTACAGTCAACACTCTCTCTCTCAAATGTTAGCTTTATTACTTCCTCAAGTGAAATATTTACTACACTTGCAACAAGAGGAATAATTGGTGTTATAGTATGGATTCTATTAGGTGTTGTATTGGTAAAAACATTGATAAATGACTTAACTACTCAAAATAGTGAAGATTCATTATTATTATCTATTTTACAAATTTCCACATTAGTCCTCTATCTCGGCTCTTTCTTCGTATCATACTCATTCCTTTTGTATTTTGTCTTTGGAGTCTTTGCCCTTCTTTCTCTGATGAGTAGGAACATTTATAGCAAAAATGAGGAACAGTTCTTACTAAAATTCTGGGCAGTTAATGTCGGGGGGGTATCACAAAACATTGCAAAAACAATAAATAGCGTTAACTGGTTCTTAACTTCATTGATGATAGTATTGGTATTTGCTGGATTACTTGGAATTGGTTCAAAATTTGTATCATTAATGTACGTTGCGAGAGCAGAAGCCTTTGCAGCTGAAGAAACAAAAAAATATACAGATGAGGAAGATATTACACTTGAAGTGAGAGAAGAATTTTTTAACAACCAAATATCTTACTACTTTAAAGCACTAAGATATGACAATTCAAATCCCGTTGCTAACAGGAAAGCAAGCACAGCAGCGATAGAAATTATGAATGTATTAAGTGAAATTTATCAGAAATCCTCAGAAGAGGAAAAGAGTTCAATTCTTTCAGAGATTTCAAGTTGGAAGAATACAGCAATCGATTTATCTAGAGAGGCGATTACAACTTCTCCATACAATTACTCAAACTGGTATGTTAGATCAAGTGTATATATGGGTCTTCTCTCGATAGGGCTTTCTGACTATAGTGAAGATGCACTTTTTGCTCTCCAAAGATGCGTAAATCTCAACCCTTTAGATTTTGAATCATATTATCGTGCTGGTCAGATTTACATGATTAAAGAAGATTATGAAAAAGCACTCGCAGCATTCGATGGGGGGCTTAGAATTAATGGGCAGCATGTTCCATCTCTTGTCCTCTCCGCAAGAATACTAAGTGAGAATGGTGATGTGAAAACAGCTGTAAGTTATCTTGAAGCAGCAAAAAGAATAATGGAAGTAAATAAGCTTCAAACTGATCCTATGTATGAAAGTATCGTAGAAGCCTTAAAAGAATTTAATGCAAATTCTAATCAAGGTAGCGAAACTTTGAAAGAAATAGGGGAAGATGATTTAACGGAGGATCTCTCCCCAATAGATTAGAAGATTGTTATTAAGAAAATATTCTTAAAGGATGCTCTATTTATTCTAGCTATTAACTCTTCTTTGTCTTGAACCTTTTCACCTACGAAATATAAAGTTGCAGAATGGTTGTCATTTAATAACATACTAGATAAATATCTATCTAAGGAACAATTAGACATTGGTTCTATTCGACCTTTCCTATCTAATTTTGGGAATCTGTTAAACAATTCTTCCAATAGAAGTTTGTAAACTGAAAAAAGATTGTTCTCTCTTTTTGAGTTGAAGATGTTCTTATACTTTCTCAAAAGGTTCCAACCATGAATCCAATAAATATCCTTCTCGATATCAAAACAGTGCTTATGAATATATCCATTATTACTTACCTTGTTGCAGAGAAGACAGGTAGGTAAGGCTTTGGGAATTTTGGTTAAACACTGATTACAAATATCAAACCCGACTCTAGAACAAATAATGCATTGTTTAGGGAAAAAGATGTCAATCAAATTCATTCTTAAATGATACTCTATCTTTATTAAAAAGATTTGATAATTATTCTCTTTTCCATTATGATATTATTCGCTAATTAGATATAGATTGTTATTTTATAGTGATAAAGAAAAACAGCGTATTTACAGTAATGTTTATCCTTCTCTTGACCAAGATTCTAGGATTTTGGAAATTAAGAATCTTTGCACAATTATTTGGTGCATCTCATGAGCTGGATATATTTTGGGCATCTTTTACTATTCCTGACATTATCTTCATGGTACTTGTCGCTGGGTCAATCAATGCTGCCATAATTCCAATACTCTCGGATGTTCTTTATGACAAAGGGAAGGAAAGCTTTAATAGGTTGTTTCAACAGCTTACGGTCATATTCTTCGGTCTATCCTTCTTTGTACTTTTAACAGTACTACTTTTTGCTCCACAGATTACAACTTGGATAGTTTCAAATGAGTATGCACAAAATCTCTTCAATATGTCCTACAGAATCTCTGAACAAGATTATGACCTTTTTATCAAGCTGTTCAGAATAGGGCTACTCTCTCCACTGTTCCTTAGTGTAAGC
>CAYMBI010000029.1:0-6580 GCA_964388655.1 uncultured Candidatus Saccharibacteria bacterium
ACCATTTAATATTGGTACTAAATAGATATGGATAAAGAGATAAAAAACAAAATAGAGAAGCTAAAAGAAATGGGTATGGACGAAAAGAGATTACATGCATTAATTATGCTCGGTTTTGAAGATTTTCTTGATGAAGTGGAACAAGATTTATTAGAAGCAAGCCAATCAGATCTTGATCTACTTCTCTCAGAATTAGAAAACGCAAAATCCGAGGATATGGAATCAGAGGACGCTGCAATTGTACTTCGTGATATGCTTAGAAAAATATATGGTATAAATGCTGAAAACAAATGGAATACATTTTTACTTGAGTATCTCGATCAATGTGTTGAGGAAGGAGCTGCAATTAAGGACTTCTTAACCAAATTAAAAAACGACGATCCAGAAGCACTTAAACAAGTAATAGCAGCACAACAAGATCCTGACTTTGAAGCAGCAAAGGCTGCAGTGGAAGCAGCATCAAAGCTAGAATAACCCTATTGCAGTGGATGATTCTTCTTTACAGTTTCTTCAGCAAATTGCTCACTAGCATGTACATACCTTGTTGTAGTATCCAAACTTTCATGTCCAAGAAGTACCTGCAAGGCAGCTGGACTAGCTCCCTGTTGAGCTAAATATGTGGCATATCCATGTCTAAGACTGTGTGCAGATGTGGGTATTTGAATACCTAATCTTCTTCTGTACTCAGCAATCTTTTCCTGGAAATAGTTAGTTGATATTCTTGCATTTGATTTTTTTGTTCTTAAACCAGAGAAAGGTATGAATAGGGCAGGGGAGTCGAATTTTTTTAAGAAACCATTTTTACGATAGTTTTCTACTAGTGAGATATACTTCCTATTCTCTGAATCAAAAACTTCTAAATTTAATCCCTCAGAAACATCTTCTTTATTTGTTTCACGATGTTTCATATCTTTATTCTTTTTTTCTAAACCCAAATCATTATACAGACTATCTACAATACCTGGTTGTTCTTCTTTAACCCTATCAGAGAAAGCATATTCTAGTCTTAATTTTAGATATTTATTTATCCATCCTAAAGCCCTAGGTGTTACAAAAATTGTTCTTTCTTTCTTACCCTTACCAGTAATATACATCTTACCTTGAACATTCAATTGCTCTAGATCAAGACTAATGAGCTCAGAAATACGCATACCTGTTGCGAAAAGAAGCTCTAACATACACCTATTACGCAAGGCTACTTTCTCATCCTTCTCAAATTCCATAGGGCTTTCTATTAACCTAACCAAATCTTCAAATGGTGCGACCTTCTTTATCTTCTTTTCGCCCTTAAGCATACTTATCGCATCCGGAGGTAAAGGAATTTTGTAATCCCATGAAATTCTAAATTTGAGATATGATCTTAGTGCAGAAAGCATTCTGTTTACACTTCTAACATCCAAACCATTTTCACTCCTTGCTCTTGAGTTTAGAGGCCTATCAAGTATGCCCAAAGATCCATACACTTTACTGTAAACTTTTGTAAGGAAGTCATCCTCATATACCTCGTCTGTCTCTTTGAGGTACTCATCAAGATTTTTAGATTCCTCAGAAGGTGTATTCATACCCCCTGAAATTTTCTGAGGGCTTACAGAGCCTCTGGTGGCCTCATTTACAACTAATCTTTTGTATAAGCCACTAATCGCATATTCCTTCCTTATTCTATCCAAATCTTTAAGATGATTTCCGCTTCTAAGGTATCCTTTATAATTTGAAATATCTTCTTTAGATACTTTAAAAAAGTCAATTTTATTGAAATGCAAATATACACCGAATATTGCTAAATCCCTAGCATAGTTAACAATAGTTTGGAAACTGTAATTGTTGTTTTGTAAATCCAACAAAAATTTATCCTGATCAGGTAGTTTAGGTATCTTCTCAAGTATTTCTTTTCTTCTTTTAATATCCATTATTGTATATATTAAGCTTAAAAAATATATAAATCAAAGTAGGGGGGTTTGTTTTTTTCAAGGGTATCTACAGATAGGGGTAAAAAAGGAAAAAAAAAGAAAATACCAACAGGAATACAGATTGTCATGATAAATATATTAAACATCTAATATTAATTACAAATCATAAGCCTTAAAGGTACTCCCCTGAATCATAAATACAAAGTGCCGCATATAAGGACGATTATACTCGGTTATATATTACAGATAATCATAACATATTGCAACGGGGTATAGCAGTATACTAATTAACAAAAATAATCAATAAAAACATACCTTAAAAGTCTTTCATATATTCCCCATTTATAACTAACATGGAAAAAGAATGTATTAGCACTTACTTATCCACATTGTTAAAACTATAGGGTATGTGAAACTATGGGTCCTTTGCGACTACAGGTCCCTACCCCCTACTCTCGTATGGCTATGCAAAAATATTAATTCGTAAAATAACCAAAGTTATTGCAATTAATATAGAAATATACATTAACAGTTCTAAATTTTTATTAGCTTTTGTACTCTTCATATTGGCTACTCCAATGCCCACAAAGTACCCTACTACTGGTCCTAAAACTGAAACTTCATGAGTTATGCCAGATAGAAAAGATCCTAAGAACATAAAAAGAACAAGGAGAGATACTAAAAGTGTTTTCCTAGTTAACAAAATATTCTCATACCCCAAGTTTTTTAAGTGTATATATGAAAGAAACACCGAAACGACAATTACTAATGGAATGAGAAAATATATAGGTAATTGTAAAGCAAGAAGACTAAAGAGGAAAAAGAAAAGTGTAAAAGAAGAAATTATATACGAAGTTGTTCTACCGACATTAACAAGTGGAATACTCTTGTAAAGATTAACATTAAAAACATTCGACATTAAAAAAGAAACATACGTTCCAATAAATACGATACCTATTAATATTAAAAGTAAAAGCCCTTCATATATACGACTGAACTTCTGTACAAAGAAGAGTTGAACAAAGAGATACTCTGAAGCTACGAAAAGAGCAGATTGAACAAGAAAGGGAATAGATTTAAACCTAACTTGAAAATTGAATGCCCATATTAGACCAATTACAGAAATACCAAAATATACAAGAGCAGTAAGAATTGTTCTGATGACATCTCCATCATTTACTTTAAGAATTGTTTGAATGAAAATTGACAGAGCAATTAAGAGTGAAAGGGTTAGTAATTTTCCTCTTTTTACTGCATCTTCATTTGTATTTACTATCTTCTCTATTGCCATATCTTTTCAACATACTTTATTCCTTTGGGAGTTAATACTCTCCCCCTAGAAGTCCTTTTTATTAACCCACACTTCATAAGGAAGGGCTCATGTACCTCCATTATAGTCGAAACATCTTCAGAAATCGAAGCTGCAAGGGTGGAAAGCCCTACAGGGCCACCTTCAAAATTAAAGAACATAACCCGAAGTATTTCCCTATCAATTTTCTCCAACCCCATATCATCAATTCCTAGTAAAGTCATTGTTTTATATACAATATCTTCACTGATAACTTTTGATCTACTGTTTTGAGCATAGTCTCTTACCCTCCGAAGCAACCTTAAACCTACTCTGGCTGTACCACGAGATCCCATAGATACAACCTTCAATGCCCCCTCCTCTATCTCGATATTCCATAATTTACTAGCTCTTCGTAGTATCTCTATCATATCTTCATCTTCAAAAAAATCTAATCTTTGAATCAATCCAAACCTATCTCTCATTGGTGAGCTTATTTTACCTATTTGCGTCGTTGCCCCTATCAATGTAAATGGTTCAAGGCTCAATCTAATTGTTTTAGCAGAAGCTCCTTTACCCATCACAATATCCAATACTCTATCTTCCATCGCTGGGTACAATATTTCCTCAACTACCCTTGAAAGCCTATGTATTTCATCGATAAAGAGGACATCATTTCTTTTAAGATTTGTTAGTATAGCAGCCAAATCTCCCTGCCTTTCTATTGCAGGTCCTGAAGTAATACGAACAGAGCTACCTACTTCATTTGCGATAGCCAATGCAAATGTAGTTTTTCCTAAACCTGGAGGACCATAGAAAAGAATGTGATCAATTACTTCACCTCTTTGCTTTGCCGACTCTATCATCATCTTGATGGTCTCTTTCTCCTTCTTCCTCCCTATCATTTCATCAATTTTGTTTGGTCTTATTTTTTGCTCGGACTCATCTGCGATACTGCTACTAACGGAAACCTGAGTATTCTTTAAAGCATTCTTTTCTTCTGTTTTCTTACTTGATTTAATCATATTATTGAGCAAGTACTTTACGTATTAAATCCTCTATATCTATATCTTTTTCCTCTAATATAGAACTACCCTTCTTAAGAAAATCTTCCAAGGATTTTCCTGTGTATCCAAGAGATTTAAGAGCTTCCTTTAATTCGTAAATCTTCGGATCTACTTCTTTTATTGAATCCTCTTTATCAAAATCTATTTTTCCTCTCAGCTCTAATATTATCTTTTGAGCTCCCTTAAGACCAAGTCCCGGGACTTTACTTAATAATTTACTATTGCCTTCTAATACGATCTCTTTTATCTTCTCTATTTCATATGTTGAAAGTATTGAGATTGCAACCTTAGGACCAATTCCAGAAATAGTAAGAAATTGCTCAAAGAAGTCTCTCTCTACTTCCGTATTAAAACCATATAGGGATTGGCTATCTTCCCTAACTTGGAAACTTGTATACAAAGAAATCTTTAAATCTTTTTCTACAAAATTAAACTTTGAAGTTACAAACACCCTATATGCAATACCACTACTAAGTAATAGATCCACATATGGATTTTTTCCAATACTGTTCTTTAATACTTTACCTGATATATATGAAATCATATTAAAACAATCTTACCATATTAATTAACAAGATTATCCATCTTTTGCCTATCAAAACAAGCAATAGCAACTGCAATTGCATCTGCAACATCGTCAGGTTGGGGTATTTCTTCTAATTTACATATAATTCTTACATTCTCCTGTACCTGTTTTTTGTTTGCTTTACCATATCCCGAAATACTACTCTTTACTTGCAGTGGAGTAAACTCATGTATGGGAAGATTTGACTCCTCTATTGCTAACAGAACTACTCCCCTCGCCTCTCCTACTACAATTGCTGTCTTAGCATTGTTGTAGAAAAGCAAAGTTTCAATACCACACATATCAGGTTTATATTTAACCAATATTTTTCTTATATCTATATGAATCTCTTTAAGGCGTTGAGATACTGATAACCCCTTCTCTGTCAAAATAGCACCATAATCAACTGCATTCGGTTGACCATTTTCATCAAAATCAACAATTGACCAACCGGTAATAGCAAGACCTGGGTCTATTCCAAGAATTCTCATTCCTTTAAACTATTAATTTAGGCTAGATCACTCCAAACATTTTGAACGTCATCATGATCTTCTAATCTCTCTAAAGCATACTTTGCTTTTTCTAATTCCGTCCCACTTAAACTTTTTAAATTCTTTGGCTCCTTTATAATTGATACATCTTCTATTACATAGCCCAACGAGGCAATAGAGTCTCTAACTTTTGCTAGGTTGTTGTACTCTGTGTACACTTCTAAACCCTCTATACCATCTAAGTCTGCCTCATAGATATCTAATATCCCATCTACTTCCATTAGAGACATCATAACTTCTTCCCTATTTTCCGCTTCGTAAATATCTTCTTGTCCGAATTTTTCGGCCTTTTTCATATGACCTGCCCTTACAATGATTAAACCTTTTGTATCAAAATTCCATGATACAGAACCACTATCACCCATTCTTCCTCCTACTTCCTCAAAAAGCTTTCTTAAATCTGATACTGTTCTATTTTTGTTATCTGTAAGTGTATCTACTACTATTTGAATACCACCAGGACCAAAACCCTCATAAGTTGCTTCTTCGAACGTTGTACCATCGCTACCTTCTCCAGTACCTTTAGATATTGCTTTTTCAATCCTATCTATAGGAAAACCTACACTCTTTGCCTTATCTATATACAACCTTAGATTAGGATTCATCTCAGGGTCTCCACCCCCTTGTCTAGCTGCATGTGTAATTTGAGTAGAAAGCTTAGAAAATAGTTTACCTTTTTTAGCATCATTCGCTGCTTTTTTATGTTTTATTGTAGACCACTTTGAATGTCCTGACATATGAACAATGTTTTATAAAATATATATCCTAAAAGGATTTTACCACTTTGACAATACATATGGAAGATTACTTTTCCTCTACTTTTACCTTGTACCTGTGCTCCTTTTTAACTTCTTCTTTCGAACTTTTTGTATCCGACCTATTACCCTTTTCACTATATGTTTGATTACTCCATCTTGTAATTTTTTCTTCAATTACTTCCTTGGGAGTACCATACTTCTCCCGAGAGTAAGCAACAACCTTCTCTTTCAAACCAAAGGGCTCAAACCTAGGGGGAAGAGATCTTGCACTAAATGTGTTTGATGTCATCCCGTCAATACACAGCTTTATATACATAGAGTGAGCATCTAAAGAAACCAAATCTGCAGATGTAACATTTGGAGCAAATTCTTTCTCTAATATTGAGGCGTCCGCCTGACTTACTACAAACGACCCCAAAGTACCGACATTACCAAAGATGGCCT
>CAYMBI010000030.1:0-6461 GCA_964388655.1 uncultured Candidatus Saccharibacteria bacterium
TATCCCTGAGCAACAACAATACATAGAACAAGAGATTAAACAGTTTAATTATGAAATTTTGAATATTGGTGATTGGAGTCAATATGAAATAGAAAAGGTTGAAGCAAAAGAACCAGGATATGGAATAGAAATTCTAGATCAAACATCTATGTACATGATTCCTCTTAGAAAGGATAATTTCGTAGATGAAAGAAGAGAGATGAAAGAAATATTGGTTCCTCCTGGGCACAGTTTTGAAATAGCAGAAGTTCGAAGTATTACCGGACCAAATGGTGAAAAAATTAGATTAGGCTTAATTGCAAACACATATGGTGCAAACTTTGTCTCTGCTGTACTTCTCGGTGCAACAGATGAAAATGGTACCAAAGTAGAGTTTACAAGAGATAAAGAATCCACTTCTAGAGTTGTGTCATATATAGTAACAGAGGACTCTATCTATCCTAATAAGGTTATAAATACTCTGATTGCACTAAGAAATATGTCTGAGTTTCAGGATGTAAATGGACCTTTTAAAAGTGGTTTAGAGTACTCATATATAGACATGATTGGATTAAAAGCTCCGAACAAGAAAAATGAATATGAATATGGTCTTACAAGCTCTAAATCTAGAGTAAAAGGAGGGGGTGTGTGTGCAATGGCTACTGGAATTTCAACACTCGTTCATATACAGAATGGCACATCGTATGAAGTAATAGAACAATGGGTGCATCCAGTAAGATACGCTCAGGGACCTTTTAGCCCTTCAGAGTATCTTGTTGATGCTACTGTAGATTACAATGAAAATACAACTTACGACCTTAGATGGATCCAAGGAGAAGATAAATACCTACATATTAAAACTTTTGCCATTCCTTCTGATTTACCATATAGCAAGACCGAGAGAGATGGTGTTGGAGGTCTTTCTGATGTCTTCTTAGTTGTCTCACTCTCATTTGAGAATACCCCCCCTCCCCAAGGACAAACTGCAATTTTACAAAAAGAACTTGAAAACTACAGAGATTTTAGGAGTTCCCAACATCAACAAAACCTGAATCCTAATCAAATGAATGTAAATGTACTGGGACATCAACTTGATGCAAAAATGCAACAATCAGTTGACTTAATCTACAATGTTGAAGATTTAAGACTTTTCTCATCTAGAATAGAACAATCAACGACGTTTAAGAATTTACTTGAATTACAAGAATCCGTAAATAATTATTCCGAAGGAAATGGACAATCTATTTATGAATATTTAAGGCAATCCGATTGGTATAATGGATTCGTTACAGATGAGAATAAAGGGCAGATAGACAGAATACTAATGCTCTCAACTACCGCTAGAGTACCTGGACAACCTTTACAGTGTGTTGGTTTTGTAATGATGACCTCTTTATTGTACCCTGATCTTCAAATCCCTTATGTAGGAGGATCGGGTGTCGCTTCTGCTCGTGAACTTATTCCTGATGAAATAATAAAAAATAAATATACAGAGATAAGAACTTTTTATACAAACTATGGAACACTCCTCTTAGTAGGTCAAAATATAGGAATAGATAACTACAACCCTGGAGACCTATTTGTAAGAGTAGATGGAGCACCAATGGCAAGTACTGGCAAGCCAACAGGCCATGTAGGATTAATACTCGATAAAGTAAAAGATGAAAGAGGTAATACCGTATTACTTGTAGCAGACTCCAACAGGCACAATGATGGTAGAATAAAAATCTTTGTTGTTAAAGAAGAGGACATGGATGAAGTCTTTGGTCATGGACAAAGATATATACTTAGGTATATTAATAGAACAAGATAACAATTAAACAAACTTTAATCCCATTGCCATTCTAACTTCTCTTAAAGTCTCTTTCGCATTCTCTCTTGCAACCTCTCCATCGCTCTGTACCTTCTTTAGAATATCTCCATCTTTCAAAGATGCTTTCTTTTCTTGAAACTCTTTTAAGAACCTCTCTAGTCCCGCAGAAATTACCACCTTTAAATCACCCATTACATTCTCACCTTCATAATGTCTTTTCATAATGGATTGTATTTCCTCTCTCTCTTTCTCATTTCCAACAAACTCCCCTATCAATACCAAAGAATCTAAGCTCTCTGACTTCTCTCCAGCGAAAGCAGTTTGAGCTTTCTTTACCTTGTTTAAAGATACCTCAATTGGATCATCTAGCAAAATGGCTCCATTAGGATCAGTCTTACTCATCTTTCCATTTCCATTTAAAGATTTAATCCTTAACGGCTTACCCAAAGACAATACCTTAGGAAGCGGAAATATATTCCCATATTTTTTGTTAAACTTTTGTGCTAATACCCTAGTAATTTCAATATGAGCAACTTGATCCTCACCAACAGGAACATACTCAGATTTTTGTAAGAGAATATCAGAAGCCATCATAATAGGGTACATTGCAAGCAATGCGCTAGCATTACTCTCATTCTGTCCTTTTTTAATCTTCTCTTTTAGTGTAGGTACTCTCATTAATTCTGCAATTGTAACGAGTCTTGAGAGGTATAGATTTAACTCCGCTATCTCTTGTGTAAGGGAAGACTGTACAAAGATTCTGTTTCTGTTAATATCCAAACCTAAAGAAATATAATCCTTCACAACATCAATTACATTCTTTTGTGTATCTTTAGGCTCTGCATCAGTTAAGGCATGCAAATCTGCCACAAAGACCATTGTATTAACACTCTCTTCCTCCTCTTGTATCTTTACAATTGGATTAACTGCACCAATCGCATTAGCAATAGTTAACCCCCCAGAAGGTCTAATACCTGTAAAAACTTTTACTTTGTAATCTGTATTCACCATATTTAAATATACAATTAACTCGCCCATTATACTACAAAACTTACTCAATCTTAATTGGTATAATAGGATTATGAAAATAGAAGAATTTAAATCACTGAAAGAGATACACGAATACTTCGCAGTACATAACAGATGCACACTTAAAAAAAGTGCTACACAACCAGTGTATGAAATACAAAAACCAAAATCAGGAATAGTATTCATAGGGGAAGCTCCTGGGATGAATGAAGACAAAGAGGGTAAACCATTCGTAGGAGCAGCAGGAAAATTGCTGGATCAATTACTTGGAAGTATAGGATACAAAAGAGAAGAGGTATATGTCACAAATGTAGTTAAATACAGACCACCAAATAACAGAGACCCACTTCCTGAAGAAAAAGATGCTTGTAGAGTATGGGTAAATGCTGAGTTGTTACATATAAAACCAAAGGTAATTGTTCCTTTAGGTAAGCACGCCTTGGAAAGATTCATACCAAATTTAAAAATATCTCTTGTTCATGGACAAGCATATGAACATAGTACTGGAATACCAATATTTGCAATGTATCATCCAGCAGTAGCTCTGTATAACCCTACTCTTAAATCTACTTTAGAAAAAGACTTCAAAAGACTAAAAAGTTTTCTAGATGGAAAAATACAAATACAAAAAGTTGAATTAGAAGAAACAGATACAAACTTAATAAGTAGAGAAAAACAAACTCTTGTTGATGAGCTACTAAAACTCTAATTACTCCAACCTACATCATAGAATATCTTTTCTGCAGCAGTCTCATACTCTGCTATCTCTGTAGCATTGAACCAAAGCCCAATTTCCCTTTCCGCATTCTCAACACTATCAGATGCGTGAACCATACTCCTTGTAACCCTACCCTGCTCGTCAGCTAAAGCAAACGAATCCAAAGAGAAATCCGCTCTGATTGTACCAACATCACCATCTGCAGGACTAGTACTTCCAAGCATCTTTCTTACTCCTGCAATTACTCCGAAGCCCTGAAGAACAATCGCTATTACAGGTCCACATGTGAGATAGTTAATATTTGATTCTCTAATCCACTTACCCCTTTCCAAACTGTTCCAATTACTTACATCCTCTCCTCTAGCAATAGCTCCTTTCTTTGCCTTTTCGCCCGTTTCAATTAAATATTCCTTCTTGTCTTCATAGTGTTTTCCCACCAATTCTTTACTAGGTACTAACATCTTCATCCCAACTATTTTAAAACCCTTTCTTTCAAATCTACTTATAATCTCCCCAACAATCTGTCTTTGAACAACATCAGGTTTAAATACTACTAGTGTCTTTTCTTTGTTTTTAGCTAGCATAGATGTATAACTATAACTTAATTTGTAGATTCTAATACATATATTAATTACAGGCAATTGTGTAACAGGCAAAGATATATGGAACAAAAATAATGTCGGAGCAAAGAAATCAATAGACCCTGATCTGCCCATCAAAAGTCTATCTAGGCCATTTGGCTAGACTAGAGTCTACCATTGTCATACCTGTATAATACGGAATGGTAATTTTTAAAGAAATATTTGAACAAATACAAAATACAAAAGTTTGGAGAGAAAACTCTCTTCAAACAATACTTAAAAAGTATCCAAAAGAAGGAAAGGGTCTTTACAGACACGATGAACTAGTAGAAGCATACAGAAGTCTTATCAAAAAGAAAGAGATTGTAAGTAGCAAAACAATTGAAGAAAGAATTCGGATGAAACCAACTAGAACTCAATCTGGGGTCGCCACAGTTACCGTCCTTATGAAACCTTTTGCATGTCCAGGACAGTGTATATTCTGCCCAAGTGATGTCAGAATGCCAAAATCATACATAGCTAGTGAACCAGGAGCACAGAGAGCATTAAAGAATGAATTTGACCCTTACTACCAAACATACAATCGTATCAAGGCTTTACAAAATATTGGACATAATACAGATAAAATAGAACTAATCATACTTGGTGGTACATGCTCATTCTATCCAGAAAAATACATAATATGGTTTGTAAAAAGATGCTTCGATGGCATGAATAGCTTTGGTAATACAAAGTATGAGAAAGATACAGGTGTGGAAAAAATATCTTGGGAAGAATTGTATAAAGTACAAAGAATAAATGAAACTACTGTATGTCGAAATGTAGGACTAGTACTAGAAACACGACCTGATTACATAACAGAACAAGAAGTAATTAGATTAAGAAAATTAGGTGCAACGAAGATACAAATAGGAATACAAAGCCTTAACGATAATATTTTAGAATTAAACAGAAGAGGACATACAACAAAAGATACAAAGATTGCTTTTGAATTACTTAGGCTTGCAGGTTTTAAAATACATGCCCATTGGATGCCTAATCTTTACGGATCAAATATTAAAGAAGATGTAAAAGACTATAACCGACTTTGGAAAAAAGAGTATATACCAGATGAACTTAAGATATATCCCACATCGATAATTGCGGATACACTTTTAGAAAAATATTACAAAGAGGGTAATTACAAACCATATACAAGAGAAGAACTACTTAAACTCTTTGTTGAAATATTACCTAAGACACCTAGATATACTAGATTAACAAGGATAGTAAGAGATATCCCTTCTAATGAGATTGTTGATGGAAACAAGAGTACTAACTTTAGACAGATAGCAGAGGAAGAGATAAAGAGAGTTGGTAAAAAGATACAAGATATTAGAAGTAGAGAGATAAGAGATGAAGAAGTAAAATGGGATGATTTGGAATTAGAAACTATTAACTACGAAACTACTGTTTCTAGAGAGTTCTTCATTTCTTACAAAACTAAGAAAACAGACAAGATATGCTCCTTCCTTAGACTTTCATTACCCAAAAGAGAATCATATATTGAAGAGATAAAGGGTAGTGCGATGATAAGGGAAGTACATGTATATGGATCTTTAGTAAATATTGGGAAAGATAGTTCGGGAGAGTCACAACATCTAGGATTAGGGAAAAGGATGATAGAGATTGCAGAGGATATTTCTAGAAGAAACAAATTCAAAAAACTCTCTGTAATATCAGCTATTGGTACTAAGGAGTATTACAGAAAAAGAGGTTTTGATGATATGAACTTGTATATGATAAAAGAAATATAGATATGAAAATATACAAAGGTAGTAGATATTACTTAAATCCATTTGAGCCTCAGATTGTTCACCCAGATGACTATCATAAATTTTCTACACCTACTCCTAAAGGAGTAATCTTTGCTACAGATATTGAATTAAAGGCTAAAATATTTGCAGTATTTAGTGGAATATCATCATTCT
The DNA here is from genome assembly GCA_964388655.1 of uncultured Candidatus Saccharibacteria bacterium. Lineage (GTDB taxonomy): Bacteria > Patescibacteriota > Dojkabacteria > SC72 > SC72 > UBA5209. The sequence goes on from CAYMBI010000030.1 coordinate 6,091, forward strand.
CATCAAGTACAACAAATAACTCAGATATAATTACAGTAAAAGTAGATAGAAAGATAAATAAACTATATCTCGATGAGAAAGTATATATCTACGAATTTGATACAGAGAATACAGATTGGAAATATCTAGAGAAAAGTGGAGAGTGGTATTGTACTAAAGAACAGGTACCACTAAGTATAAAGGAATATACAAGAGGAGAACTGTATAGGGAATTACAGGAAAACAAAGATATACTACTTCAAGAAGAACAGGAATATATAGATAGGAAGAGTTACTGTTTGCTGTAAATGGTGGGTGTACAGGGGCTCGAACCCTGAACCTAACGGTTAAGAGCCGTTTGCTCTACCAATTGAGCTATACATCGATGTTAG
>CAYMBI010000031.1:0-6338 GCA_964388655.1 uncultured Candidatus Saccharibacteria bacterium
AGTGGGATATAAATGCATAAACATTGGAAACTCAAATTTCAAAGGAGAGTCAGGTATCCAGGTTTCTGTTGTAAAAGGTCTAAGGGCTTTATAAATTTTTGCTACAAGATATCAACAAATTACGTAACTTGCAATGGGGTAGGAAGGATATCGTAACATCTCAGGGAGGCGTGTTGCATAATGTCTGGTGGGAAAGGGGTTTGTAAACAGCAAAAAGAATTCTTCACATTGTGGAATTTTCTTATAGGATTGACATTTGAGGGTGACTAGGGTTATAATATACCGTTCTTTAGAACAAGCTTGTGGATATCTTACATTTTTCCCTTTGTCTGGGGTGCCACGAACACATCTGGGCAAAAGGAAAAGTGTAAGATTCAATTCCTCTTTTCCCTGGGTTTGGTTTAGGAATAATCCGCTCTGAGCCTAAGGAAAAGAAGACTTGGGAAGCATATTTATATGCTCTTCGATATTATACTTCTATACTAGAAGCATAAGACCGGGGTCGGTTGGGGCAGTACCGATCCCTTTCTTCTTTTTTCTCATATTTGACTTCAGCGTTTTCTTTGAATATACTGAATTGTCATATGGGTTATATGCCCGTTTTTATGTAATTTCCCAATTATTATTTATATGGTAAACAAAACAAAGACTATTAAAGAGTACGAGGACATGACTCTTGCTCAGCTTCGTGCAGAAGCAAAGAAAATCGGAATGGAAGACTTTATGGAGCTTCAGAAAAGAGAGTTAATTATTGAAATTTTAAAGAAATCTACAGCAGACGAGGGTTTTGTTTTTGTAGAAGGAGTATTAGAAGTACAAAAAGATGGATCTCACGGAGTATTAAGGACAGATGGGCTTCTTCCTGGTGATAATGATGTATATGTATCAGGGTCTCAGATAAAGAAGTTTAGTCTCAGAACTGGTGATGTAGTCGCTGGTCCCGCAAGATTGCCGAAAGAAAAGGAAAAATACCTAAGTTTACTTAGAGTTGATACTGTATATGGTAGACCTGCCGCAGATGCTGCCGATAGACCTCAGTTCATGAAACTTACGCCAGTTTTTCCAAACAAACAGATTAAATTAGAGACTACACCAGAGGTTATTTCTACACGTATTATTGATTTACTTTCCCCAATTGGCTTTGGTCAGAGGTCAATGGTTGTTTCCCCTCCCAAAGCAGGTAAAACATGGTTGCTAAAAGATATTGCAGCGGGCATTGCTACAAATCATCCTGAGGCGAAACTTATGGTTGTATTAATAGGTGAGAGGCCAGAAGAGGTAACTGATATGAAGAGATTTGTAAAAGGAGAGGTATATGCTTCCAACTTTGATGAATTGCCTGAGCATAACTGTCGAGTAGCTGAAATGGCACTTCAAAAAGCTATGTGTATGGTGGAGTGGGGTGAGGATGTAATTATCCTTATGGATAGTATTACAAGGCTTGCTCGTGCATACAATATCACAATGCCGACATCAGGCAAAACGCTATCGGGTGGATTTGATCCTGTAGCATTGTATCCTCCAAAGAAGTTTTTTGGTGCTGCAAGGAACTTTGAAGATGGTGGAAGTCTCACAATAATTGCAACTGCTCTTGTTGAAACAGGTAGTAGGATGGACGACTTAGTATATGAAGAATTCAAGGGTACAGGTAATATGGAGCTTCATCTAGATAGGCAGCTTGCAAATAGAAGAATATACCCATCTATAGATGTTAATAAGTCTGGTACTAGAAATGAAGAATTACTTCTAGGAAAAGATGTTTTGAATCATTCTTGGAGAATAAGAAGAATGTTAGAGATATTAGATCAAAATGAGAATCCTACGGAGGTATTGGTAAGTCAGCTAAGAAAAACTAAATCCAATGAAGAATTCTTAGCAACACTTCACGAAGCATAATCTTTGGTATAATAGGTAGTGTAATTTTTCGACTAAATATCGATGAATGATAATGGGGTGGGTAAAAACATAGCAGGATTAAGCTTTAGGGATCTTTCAAATGGTTCTGAATATTCTGACGAAGAATATATTTTCCTCGACAAAGATATTGATGTAGACAAAGACCTTTCTTGGATTTCTAGACTGGGAAGAAATATTGCGCAGAAATTTAATACAAAAAGAGGAGTAATAGCTTTTATTGTAGATTTCTCAGAATATGCATTCTCCAGATTTAGAGTTGTATGGGTTTTAATGTCTGTGATTTTCGATATCCTTTACAAGCAGTTTGATACTATTAAAGATAGTATTGTTAAGAGAATGTTCTGGGGGAGGGGATCCTTTCTTAAATATGTTGTACAGATTGCGTCTATCGTACTCGCATTTATTCTTGGCATCTCGTATGTTTATAGGACACCTGCTATAACTAGTGCAAACGATGAGGAACTCGACTACATTGCTGTTGCAGAGAGTGATTTGATAGCAATGAATGCTACTGTCAATACCCTGGTACCAAAAGATAGAGAAAGAAGAGGAGTGGAGAAGTATATAGTAATGAATGGTGATACTCTAAGTCTCATTGCTCAAAAATACGATATATCAATAGAAACAATAAAGTGGGCAAATAACCTTACTTCAGATTTGGTGAGGCCAGGTCAGGAACTTGATATCCCTCCCGCAGATGGGGTTCTAATTAAAGTTGCAAAGAATGAAACTTTGGCATCAATTGCCACAAAGTATAACGGTAATGAGCAAGCTATTGCCGATTTCAACTGGTTGGACTATCCATTTACTCTCTATGAAGGACAAGAGCTTTTCATACCAGATGGAAGAATGCCAACTGTGGCTCCTCCGAAGCCTACAATTGCTAGAGCTCCAAGAACATATACATCAGGTTCATACTCAGGTGCTGGATCAAGTGCACCAGTAGATCCAAATGTAGGAAGGTTCCTAGGATGGCCTGTTGCTGGTGGTACTGCAAAGATTTCTCAATACTATAAAGGAACAATCCATAGGGGAATTGACATTGCGGATAGAAATCTACCAAATATCATAGCCCCTGCTGCGGGGACAGTTATCTTTGCTGGATGTGCAGGTACATGTCCTCCGCTAGGTTCTACTTGGGGAGGCAGTGGATATGCATGGTCTATTCAAATTGATCACGGTAATGGATATACAACATGGTATGCACACCTAAAGAACATTTATGTAAGATCTGGAGAAAGTGTCTCTAGAGGTCAAGCAATTGGACAGATGGGATCAACTGGTAGATCCACAGGTCCGCACTTACACTTTGAGCTCAGGAGAGGATCAGGTTACAACTCTCAAATAAATCCCTTACCATATACTACATGGTAATTGTGATATAATTCAGAGGTTTGGGCTCATAGTTCAGCTGGGAGAACGTCGCATTCGCATTGCGAAGGTCGCCGGTTCAAATCCGGCTGAGTCCAATAAATGCATTAGGGCCTGTAGCTCAGCTGGTTTAGAGCACATCGCTGGCAGTGATGGGGTCAGGGGTTCGAATCCCCTCAGGTCCACCAGCCGTTTCAATATTTGATACGATATCTTTGGGTATTTAAGTAGTTTTCACGGTCTTGTAAAACGCCTTTGTATCAACACTTTGCAAAATATATCATTTAGAGTAAAATATCGGGCATATATTTAATATGAGTAGATCTTCAAATGCCTTACAAATACAATCCAAAGAAATTTGAGCGTAAGTGGCAAGAAAAATGGTTCTCTGAAATGAGTTATAGCGCTAAAGATCTACTTTTAGATAAGCCTAAATATTACCTCTTAGTAGAATTCCCATATCCATCTGGTCCTGGAATGCACATCGGACATACTAGAAATTACTCTATGATGGATGCTGTAGCGAGATTAAAACGTATGAAAGGTTTTAATGTAATGTACCCAATTGGGTGGGACGCTTTTGGGTTGCCTACCGAAAATTACGCTATAAAGGTAAAAAGACCTCCCCAGGAGATAACAAAAGAGAACATTGAAAACTTCAGAAGGCAACTTAAAAGTCTAGGAATATCATTTGATTGGGATAGAGAGATAAATACTACAGATCCAAGCTACTACAAATGGACTCAATGGATATTTCTAAAGCTTTTTGAGAAGGGTTTGGCTACTAAGTCCGAAATGCCCATAAACTGGTGTCCGAAATGCAAGGTGGGATGTGCGAATGAGGAAGTTGTTGACTCAAAACATGAGAGGTGTGGTGAAGCAGTTGAAAAGAGAAATATTAGTCAGTGGGTGCTTAAAATAACCGATTATGCTGATAGATTGGATGATGATTTAGACTTAGTAAATTTTCCTGAGAGTGTAAAGGCACTACAAAGAAACTGGATAGGAAGAAAAACCTGGTATGATATTGAGTATAGGGTAGAAAATAGTGAAGAAATAATTAAAGTTTCTACAACAAGACCAGATACTCAATTTGGAGCGACTTTTGTTGTTATTGCACCTGAGCATGAGATATTAAAAAAGCTTTTACCTTTAATGGGGGAAAGTGAACGTAAGAATGTCGAAGAGTACATTTCTAAGAGTTTGCAGAAGTCTGAATTGGAAAGACTATCTGACACCAAAGAGAAAACCGGTGCATTTACAGGGTTATATTGTACAAATAGCATTTCTAAGCTTAGACTGCCAATATACGTTGCAGACTTTGTTCTAACAACTGTTGGTACTGGAATGGTAGTAGGGGTACCTGCCCATGATAAGAGAGATTTTGAATTTGCCCAAAAATTTGGAATTCCAGTAAAGAGAGTAATTGAAGATGAGAAAGGTGACAGGTCGGAAATTGCATCTATCGAACAAGTGTATGAGGGTGAAGGTAGAGTTTTTAACTCTAACTTCTTGGATGGTTTAAGAAGTGAAGAGGCTAGAGAAAAAGTCGGAGAGTATATAAAGCAGAAAAATATAGGTAATGTAATAACAAGATATCACTTAAGAGATTGGATATTCTCAAGACAGCATTACTGGGGTGAACCAATTCCAATAGTTCATTGTGAAAAATGTGGTATGGTACCAATACCAGAGGAAGAATTACCTTTAGAACTTCCAAAAGTTGAAAAATATGAGCCAACAGACACAGGAGAATCTCCTTTAGCAAATATTGATGAATGGGTAAATACTAAATGTCCGAAATGTAAGGGCCCAGGGAGGCGAGAAACAGATACCATGCCCAATTGGGCTGGGTCGAGTTGGTACTATCTTAGATATTGTGACCCTCGCAATGAAAAAGAATTCGTAAGTAGAGATCATAGTGATTATTGGATGCCAGTAGATCACTACGAGGGGGGACAAGAACATATAACCTTGCACCTACTGTATTCCAGATTTTGGCATAAAGTACTCTTCGATTTAGGATATCTTCGAGACAAAGAACCATATGCATCAAGATCTATACATGGAGTTGTATTAGGAGAGGGAGGAGTGAAAATGTCTAAGTCTTTAGGAAATGTAATAGGACCAGATGAATTAGTAGAAAGGTATGGAGCTGATGTAACTCGTGCATATATGATGTTTATGGGTCCATATGAAGGAAATGTGGAGTGGAGTACAAGAACTATTGAAGGAGTAAAGAGATTTGTTTCAAAATACTTTGTGTTCTTACTTTCAGCTTGGGATTCTAAGGTAGAAAAGAGTGATGAACAAATAAAGGTGGCGATAAATAGACTTGTAAACAAAATTGAGAGGGATATAACCGATTTCAAATTCAATACAGCAGTTGCAGCCCTTATGCAATTCTATAACGAATACTCAAAAGAGAAATTCGACAAGGAAGATATAACAAAACTACTTATAGTAAGTGCCCCGATGTTGCCTCATATTGCAGAAGAAATCTGGTCTCTAACTATAGGCTCGAATTCTTCTGTCCATAATCAGTTATGGCCAAAAGTAGATGAAAATACTTTGAAAGACGAAGAAATTGAAATTCCTGTACAAATACAAGGAAAAATTAGGGGAAGGTTGATAATTGCTTCTGGGGAAACTGAGGAAAGTATTCGAGAAAAGCTTTTATCTGACAATACTCTAAGTACTTGGTTATCTGGTAAAAATATTAAGAAAATAATATATGTTCCAAACAAGATTGTAAGTATTATTTTGTAGTAATTTTTGGCTTTACAATCTTTGACAAATGTATACATTTCTACTATCATTTTGCTATCGAAGTATGTGCCCAGAAAGGCCTGTATTTCGGGATAAAACACTGCTCGCAAAACATGGTAAAAATGAACTGCTCGAAAATAGCAAAATTTGTATTCATCTTGTTGATAACCCCTCTTTTTGTTGTCGTCTATTTTAGCTCTCAAAAGGCTCAAGCTCAGATGCCTTCGACTATAAATTTCCAAGGAAAAATAGTTAGAAATGATTCTGGATATGAGGGGATG
>CAYMBI010000032.1:0-6211 GCA_964388655.1 uncultured Candidatus Saccharibacteria bacterium
GTTAGTGAGCTATGATTCGATGCTTCTAATGTTAATGTTTTTAGTTCTTCTAAATCTAATTTTTCTACTATAGATTCAAAGTTTATACCTTCAAGCTCAAGCATTGGGTTTGTAGGAGAATCCCCTTTTACTTTGTTTACACCTATCTCTGTAATATCTATTTGTTTTCTTACCTCTTGATTATCCTCTGTTACTGTGTAATGAAGATATCGGTATTTTTCATCTCTAGTTTGATTATAAAGGTATGCTAAAGCCGCAATAGCTGCCTTTTGGGCAGTTTTTTGTTCATCAGCAGAAATGTTCTTGTCTGTCATATCTTCTAAAATCTTCTGAAGGTTTACACCTTCTCTTGCAAGATATCCTGCCTCTTTCAACTTAGAGTATCTTCGAGCTTCATAAGTATTAAGATATTTTTCTACTAATTCTTGTTGTTGCTTATTTAATTTCGTTTCAGCTACACCTGAAATTGTTATTTCTGTAGCCATACCTAAGAATGGTAATATCGGCCCTACACCTGGCACGATTGCTGGAAGACCTAATCTTGTTGTTGCCGAAATTGCACTACCAAGTGCAAAGCTCAGTGCAAATTTCTTGTCTCTAGAAATAAATTCCCTAACCGTCATCCCTTGTGCTTCAGAAACACCTTTTAAGTTTGTCCACGTTTTTCGAAGAGCAAGACCTCCAAGTACTGCCATACCAGCACCTACAAGTCCAATACCTACAGGTCCCGTTGTTGCTATTACTGCTCCTGCAACTTTACTTACAGCTAATGCTGATGCTGTTGAAAGACCCGCATTTGCTAAAAATCCTTTCCATTTGCCACCCTTAAACATTCTCGTAATTGTTGCTAAGAATCCGTTATTCTTTTTACCAGCATTATCTATTTCCTCTTTATCCTCTTGTGTAAGAGGTGTTACTTCCGCTGCAGCTTTTTGTTGTTCTGCACTTATTACCTCTTCCGTTTTCTTAATTACTACATCTAGTTCATCTATTGCTTTTTGTATCTTTTCTTTTTCTTCGGGTGTTGTATTAGGATCATTTAATTTCTTTTCTAATTCTTCTTTCTCTTTATGTAATCCCTCTAATTCATCTATTTTTGATTTCTTTTCTCCTTCCCTCTTTTGTTCAGGAGTTTTAGCCTCTGCAGGAGCTGGAGTGGTAGCAGTGGTCTCCCCTACTCCTAAATTAAGTTCGCTTTTGATAGAGTCATCCCCTGTAGTTATAGTGCTTTGCCCTTCTGCATTGACAATATTACCTACTCCGATTAACAGATTTTTAATTATCAACTGCATTTGGGGGTCATTAGTACTTGACGCTTTAAGATCTTCCAATGTCTTTATTAAATTGTTTACTGCTTCAACAAGTTCTTTGTTAGCTTTAATTAATTCAATATTTGGGTCTGTTGATTTCTCTTCTGGTTTAATTTCTTTATTTTTATCTTCAAGGTCATAATTTCTTTCTGAATTGTTACTTTCTGGTGTTTTTTCTTCAAGTTCTTCTAAATCAGTACTATTACCTTCTTGTCCAATTAGAACACCATTTGGAAATTCTTGACTGGGTCTTTTTTCAGGAAAGGTGCCATTCAAAGCTATATCTTGCGCACTTCTTAAAGGAGTTCCCTCTCTTTCCTCTTTATTTGCGACTTGATCAACATTACCACTCTCTTCTTGCTGTTGTCCTAAGAGAACACCATTTGGATTTTCGAAACTTCCTCTTTTTGCGGGAAAATCCGAAGACCTCGCTATTTCGGTAGCACTTTTGAGAGGAGTAGTTTCCTGATCTTGTTCCTTCGCAGCTGTTTGGTTTTGGTATGCTCTATCAATTGCAGCCTGTACATCTAAATCAGCCTGTTGTCTTGGTGTTAAGGTTGTGTCTTGTACTCCAGTATTTCTTACCTCAGCTTGATCTTGTTCCTTCGCAGCTGTTTGGTTTTGGTATGCTCTATCAATTGCAGCCTGTACATCCAGGTCAGCCTGTTGCTTTGGTGTTAAGATGGCGTCTTCCTCTTTGTTTTTAACCATAAAGGGTGGAAGATTGTCAGGATTATTAATGACTTCCTGCTCTCTTCTCTTCCTGTCTTCTTCTTGTATTGCTTGTAATTCTGCCTGCAAATGGGATATTATCTGTGCTCCTTTACTTCCTTCTACTTGATTTGGACTTTTGGAAGTAGATTGTGCCTTCTCAGCTCTTCTTATTGCATCATCAACCTCTTTGTCCCAGTATGACCTGGGGTTCTGTGTTTTTTCTAATTGATTTAACATCTCTTTCTCTGCATCATTAATCATTCTTTCTTCACCTGGATTTATGGTATCGCCCATTTCAGTAAATGTATATAAATAATATTATTCCTCTTTATTTATAATCTTATCAGCACCTTCATAATCTCCATCATCAAGTAATTGCTTTGCTTTTTCTACTTGTTCTGGAGAAAGGTTTGATATTTTCAGATTTAAATCCTTTATATTTGCAATATCACTCAATGTATTCTTTATCAAACTATCTACAATTTCCATATGTAATGTATCTAAATCTTTGTCTGTCTTGTTAAGTAAGAGTCTGTTTAGAACGACTAATTGTTGTGCAGTATTAGCACCTGTATCGACAAAGGCTTTCCACTTTTCGAATTCTTCATCGTCCATTAAAGAACTAATCTTTGCCATGGTTTGTTTTGTTGCAGTGGAAGTAAGACTAGTTATAATGGTCTCTATTTGTTCAGCAGTTAAACGAAGACCTTGAAGTTCTTTTACAAAAGAATCTAATTTCTCCTGAAGTAAATCTCCATCACTTTGTATCAATGAAGACATATTTTGTGGGGCAGCATCCATGCGTAATATGCGTAAATTTACACTTGTTTATATATTAAACAGAGAGTTAATATATGTCAACAAAATTAGAACTTTCTTTTTACTCTTTTACCATTAAAATATTCTTCTACAGTAAACTGTGTTGAATTGAAGTAAAAAATCTCTAAAAGAGCCTCTATGCCGTGCTTAAACCATCTCATCTTCTTCCCTTGAGATATGGTTCTAGGTATATATGAAATATTAATCTCCTTGTAATTTAACCTTTTCCCATTGGGTTTCCTGTATCTTGCAAGTTTTGCAGTTAATTCGGGTTCTAGTCCGAAATTACTTTTTGATTCTAAACCTTTGAAAATTGATCTCATGATATCCCCTCTAACCATCTTGTAACATGTTTCCATATCTTTAGGTGCAAAACCTCTAGGTCTTGTGAAGATATTAGAAACCATGGACACAAATTTGTTTCCCAAACTATGTATACTTCCTGAAAATTTGTTTCCCTTGTTGAATCGATTCCCATAGATGAAATCTATATTGTGGTTTGAAACAAACTCATTTACAAAAGTAATCAAATCCTTAGGTTCATATTCTAAATCTGCATCTTGAACCACTACTAGTTCTCCAGTAGATGCTAGAACACCCTTCTTTACAGTTTGTGACTTTCCTTTGTTACGAGTATTTTTAAGTAAGAGATATTTGTTATTAACCTCGTCTTTTTCAACAAACTTCTCAACCAAATCCCTGCTATGGTCATTAGAAGCATCATCAACGACAATGATTTCTTTTGATATACCATTTGGGAGTTGAATTTCTGAAACCCTCTTAAGTAGTTCTGTTATTGACTTCTCTTCGTTGTAAAGAGGTATTACGATTGAAAGAGTTTTCATTTGTGCAGTTTCATAGTGCCTTGGGAGCAATCTTTTGTAATATGTTTCAACCATCTGTTCGCTTGAGAAGGCTTCTTTGTTTTTAGATACGATACTTGCAATCTTTTTTAAGTCCTTAGATACATATATTCCTTTTTTAAGAATTTTTACTAAATCATTAGAATTACCCTTTTGGAAAGTGAACTCTCTCGTATTTAAAATTTCAGCAACTTCAAGATTACTCTTTGCATTAGAAATTATGGGTATATTCCCAAGTGAAACAGCTTCAATGATTCCTAGAGCCAAACCCTCACTAAGAGAGGAATTAATGTATATTTTGGATTTACTTAATATATCAAAAAGCTCCTCTTGAGTTAGTAATTTCTCAAGAATCTCAATATTGGAGGGTAAGATTTTTTTATCAAACTTAAGGTCTGTACCTTCCCCTATCATCATAAATTTCCAATCTGGGAAATCGTTAGCTATTTTAATGTATGCATCTAAGGTTGTTTGAGGGTCTTTGACCTTTATCCATTTACTTGCAAAGACTACAATATTCTCTTTCTCCTTTACTCTGTTCGCATAGTATTCGGTATTAAAGGAGTTGTATATTACTCCTATCCTCTGTTTTGATATCCCAAAATTTTTGTGAATCCAAAGTCTTGATGTTTTAGATACGGCTAAAATATCTTCAGCATATTGAAGTACTAATCCAAAAACATTCCTATCAACCCAGTTTGCAAACTTGGTAACTAATTCCGATTTAAAGTATACTGGTCCTCCATTGTGCTCTATTACTGTATATGGATGCTTCAAAAGCATACATGCAGTTGCGGCTAGAATACTACTTGTAAGATGTCTGCTATGGATAATGACTTTTGAATTGGGGTTCTCTTTTATTACTTTAACTATACTAAAGAAGAATCTTAATCCAAAAAGAGGGTATGTGCCTCCGAAGATACTAAATACTTTAAATATTTGGTAATCAAGATTGTCACCTTTTACATACTCTCTTTTGTTACTCCCAAACATAGCTAAACATTTTACGTTCCTTTTTGAAAGACCTTTCAGAAGGTTGTAGGCCATATTCTCTAACCCCCCTACTCTAGGTGGGAAAAAATGGGATACTGATATTAAGTCATATTTTTCTTTTCTAGTACTTTCCATTTATTTCTATCTAAAAAGAATGAAATTAGGAGAAACATATACTGGATACCTACCTGTTCTTGCCATTTCCTTTATCAATTCATCATTCAAATCCTCAATATCTTCAGAGTTATTTATACTTAGAGAGTAGAGATTGTATATCCATGAATCATCTTGGTTGTTTATCGCCCTATAAATTCTTGATGTATACAAAACATCAAAGTTATCATTTTTGGGTATACCTGGTGAAGTGATTAACTTCTCGTATGTTTGAACCGATGGGTTCTTGATATATTCCAGTAAATTTTTTCTAGTATCAAGATTCATATATTGTGCTTGTACCGTTTCTGTATTCGTAAATGCAGCAACAATTAACTGTGTATATGGATCTGAAAGGATTGTAGAAAAAGTTCTTTCTCTGTTTAGATAGTTAACTATTGCCATATCTTCATCATTAATGGCTGAAACTCTACCATTTTCCTGTGTATAGAAGGCGAGATATCTGTTGTATTGAACAAAAAAGTTTGTAGAAAAGACAACAACCATTGCAGTAACAACAAAACTCTTAAAGAAGATATTCATGTTTAAAGTAGAAAGAAATTTTACAAGCAAAAGCGCTGAAAAGAACCCTATTCCAATTGTAAATTTACTTGCATATGTAGGACCTAAGAAGTAAACAACCGTTATCATTGCAATATATGTTATCCCCTCCAAGTACACCTTAGAGATTTTTCTTTCTAAGAAGTTTGTAACAAATATTATCAATACAAAAAGCCATATTGGTCCCAGTATCTACCAAAAGACATTAAGATTGTTCGGATAGTAGGGATTAGTTAAACTCCCTATCACCTTAACCTCATCTACCTGTACAAGTTTTTCAAAACTAAACCCTGCAATATTCGCAAGTATGAAGAATATTACAGAGGTAAGAAGAATTACATAGTATATTTTAACTTCCTTCCTCCTATCTATCTGTTTTAGTATTAACTCCCTACCCCACAAGAATGCACTAAGATATGTTCCAATGATAAAGTGAGTTAATATTAAGAGTATTGATGCGAGTAATAACTTCTTTTTCGAAATATTTTTCTCCCGATAGAACATTAGGAAAAGGAATAATGCAAATGTTTGAGGAATGAAAAAGACAAAGTCATATCATCCCATTACAAATACTAGTAGTGAAAGTAGGACACCAACCTGAGACCAGAGGGTACTTTTTGTTACATCTTTAAAAATGTAAAAGAGTGGAATACTTACAATTATCGGATATATAACGTCAATAAGGAAAATTGTTTTAACAGGATCTGTACCTAAAAAGGAAACCATATTTCCTAAAAGAATGTGATAGAAAGTTGTATATCCATGTTGTAGGAAAAGGTTTGAGCACTGTCCAGGTAG
>CAYMBI010000033.1:0-5911 GCA_964388655.1 uncultured Candidatus Saccharibacteria bacterium
GATTTTGTAGATCCCAAAGAAAATTTTACTCTTTTTGAATATCAAAAAAGAGTCCAAAGTATACTAGATACACAAAACTCAATACCAATACTCACAGGGGGAACTGGTTTGTATATTGACAGTATCGTATTCAACTATGACCTATCAGAAAACAAAATTAAGGAGGATCTCTCTGCTTTTTCATTAGAGAGATTACAAGAAATAGCAAAGGAGTATCTTTCTGAGATGACAGAAAGTGATAGGAAGAACAAGCATAGATTAATACGCGCAATACAAAGAGAGGGTTTAGGAAAAAGGAAGGGAGAAGCGATTAATCATATATATTTTGTAATAGATATACCCAAGGAAGAATTAAAGAAAAGAATAGATGCAAGAATAGAGAAGATGTTTGAAGATGGGTTACTTAAAGAAAATGAAAAATTGCTTTCAATGGGATACACCTATGAGGATAAAGGGATGAATAGTATTGGATACAAAGAATTTAAGGATTACTTTGAGAAAAGGATCTCCTTAGAGGAGGTAAAGGAAAATATCCGTAAAAATACATACTCATATGCAAAAAGACAAAGAACTTGGTTCAGAAGAAACAAGAATGCCATCTGGACAAGCAATTACGACAACATATTAGATTTAGCATCAAATTTCATTACCAAAGAGTAGTCTCCTTGCCTACTTTTCACTAAGTACATTTCATTAACAGTGAAAGATATTTCTTCTATTTTCAAAGAATTAGAAATGTTATGAATATCTTTTACTAAATTCCTGTATTCTTCCTCTGACAAATCCTTACTTACTCTACCAATTGTTAGGTGAGGAACAAATGTACTACTATCTTTTCCAGGTATTTCTTTCCTAACAACATGTAATAGCTCTCTTAATTTTTCTCCTCCTTCATTGATATCTAAATACACAAGTTCTTTGTATTTTCTCGATATTCCTAACTTTACTTTTCCAAGAGATATTGTGAATGGTTCAAAAGAAATCTTTCGGATTTTTCTAGATAGAAGAAATCTTTGGAGAATGTTGAAATGGTCACCTAGGATGTAGAGAGAGATATGGTATGTTTCAGGTTTGACCCATCTAACAGGGATATTAAAATCCCTAAATATTCGACCTACCTCTCCTACAACCTTGCGAATTTTGTAATTCGCTTTCTGATCAGGAAAGAAACCTAAAAAGTAGTTCATCATATACTACTTCTCAATTTTATCTACTCCAATATACTTTCTTAATACCTCTGGAACCAAAATGCTTCCCTCTTTCTGTTGGTATGTTTCAACAATTGCTACCATAAGTCTACTTGTTGCAAGTCCTGATGCGTTAAGTGTATGAACAAACATGTTCTTACCATCTTTGTTTGATTTGTAACGAATATTTCCTCTCCTTGATTGATACTCACGAACATTTGATACAGAGCTTACTTCGTAGTACTGACCAATCGCAGGAAGCCATACTTCAACATCATATGTCTTTGCGGCACCAGCAGAACAATCCCCCGCTGCCAGTTTACTTACTTGATAGTGAAGACCTAAGCCCTCAACAAGCTTTTCTGCTTTTGCAACTAGCTCTTCTAATGCTTTTTCAGAATCTTGAGCTCTAACAAATTGATACATTTCTACTTTGTTAAACTGATGTACACGAATTAAACCTCTTTCATTTGCTCTGTAACTACCAGCTTCCTTTCTGTAACAAGGAGTATATGCAAAAAACTTTTTTGGTAAATCTTCCTCTTTAAGAATCTCATCTCTATAAATATTAGTAAGTACTGTTTCAGCAGTAGGAATTAAGAATTGATCTTCATCTTCCAGCCAATATACATCGTTTTTAAATTTTGGAAGTTGACCAGCACAGTAGCCAGATTGTTCTCCAACGATATGAGGTGGTATTATCATCTCATATCCATCTTTAATATGTTCGTCTACAAAGTAGTTAATCAGTGCCCACTCTAATCTCGCTCCCATACCTTTGTACATTGCGAAGTTCGATCCAGACATTTTTGATGCTCTTTCAAAGTCAAAGAGCTGAAGCTCTTCACCTAATTGAACATGATCTTTAATTTCAAAATCAAAGATTGGCTTCTCCCCGCTCTTTCTTACTATCTCATTATGCTCCTTCCCACCAGCAACAACATCTTCATCAGGTATATTTGGTAATACTTCTAACCTTTCTTTCAGTTCTTTCTCTATTTTGCCCAATTCCTCATCTAATTCCTTTACCTCATTAGCCAACGCTTTAAGTTCCTTTACAAGCTTAAGAAATTCTTCTGAACCTTTCTCTACTTGTGCCATTTTAGTATTAAAACTATTCTGTCCAGCTCTTTTTTCTTCAAATTTTTTAAGTATTTCTTTCTTCTTGTTATACAAATCTACAATGGTATCTAAATCAAGCTCTTCTTTACTCATCCTTTTGAGTAATGCTTTTTCTACAAAATCTTTTTCTTCAACTATTTTCTTTATATCTAACATTTTTCTTTTTACTAATTTAAATTGATATTACAAATTGTGTTTAAAATATATCTGTCCACCTAGGTGGACAGATGAAAAAACAGAACTCGAATTAAAAAATACTCTTTTAATATACATATTCCGATTATATTACCCCCACTACTCATTATCAAGCATATTCAATATCTGATATACTTACCCTAATGAAAAAGGAATCCAAGGAACTAAAGAAACTCATATCAAAAGCAAAGAATATATTAATACTTACCCACAAAGGACCAGATTTTGATGCCTTTTGTAGTGCATTAATACTTCTAGAATATATTCGTACATTTCACAAAAAAAAGAATGTTGTATTTAAAGCAAGGCAAATGCCTACCCAAAATATACCCTTTATGCAGGACATTCAAATTGTTGAGCATCTAGATTCTGAGAGTGAGGATTTAATAATATTGACTGATTCTGGAAATATGGATATGTGTGTCACACACCATGACAGCATCCAAAACAGTACCGCAAAATTAGTCATTATTGATCATCATGACACTGCAACAGAGGAAGCAGACTTAAGTATAAACAACAATATGAGCTCTGCGACAGAACAAGTCCTTGCTCTCTGTATGGATATGGAAGGAAGGAAGTACAAAATTACAGAAGAGATTTCTAAGCTTGGGCAGATTGGAATTATTTCAGATACTGGCCGATTCCTGTATGAGAACGCAACTCCAAATACATTTGAGATGATGGGGAAATTAAGAAGAATATTCACTCTTGATATAGAGGATTTTACCTACAAAAACAGTAAGTTTCCATACGAGACACTGCAACCTTTGAGGATATATATAAAGAATATAAAGATAGAAGGAGATATGGCATATACATATATTACTAAGAAACAGATTGAAAAATACGAATTAACGAAAACAGCAGTAAACAACGCACAACAACATGTAAGAGATAGGATTGTTAGGCACATACAGGGGGTACATTGGGGATTTGTAGTAAAACCTTCATATTACAAAGAGAATATTTGGCAAATATCATTTAGAGGAACAAAGGGATATCAGAAAGTAGATAAGATTGCAGAATTGCTTGGTGGTGGTGGCCATGAATACTCAGCAGCAGCAAGAGTAGAAGCAGTGGATGCAAAGGAAGCCGTAAGTATTGTTTTAGATGCCGTTAAGAGTTCTCTTTCTTCCTAGCTTTGTATTCATTCTCTAATTCTTTTACTTTCCACATAAAGATACGACTTCTATCTTTTGCACTTGGGTAATCAATAGCAAAACTATATGCCTGCTCAAGTATTGCTCTAGGTTTCTCCTTTGCCCACTTTATATACATTGTGGCTCTCTTAATATCACCTAATTTACCTGCAAGCCTTAAGCCGTAAAACTGGTACTCCTTTGATATATATTTATGCTTATCATTTATTACAACTTTCTTTTTAGAAAGTGTAGAAGTATCAAAAAGTTCTCCCTGTGATTGCTTGCCTTTTTCTTCTTGATTGATATTTTTTAATATATCTTTTATAGAGTCCACCCTAATCTCAAAAAGAATTTACATAAAAGAGCAATCTACTGAACAGGGTTTGCCTTACTCTTTGGTTTAAGATATTTTGCCAATTTGTCTTTGTAGACTTTTTTAGTAGTACTATCAATCTCAATTCTCATCTGAGGGAAGAATGTCCCTTCCCTACCTGAAACATCTTCAAAGAACCAAAATATTCTCTCACTTTGACCGTATCCACTTGTAGGAGGCATACCATATTCCAACATCTCAACAAAATCTATATCTAACATCTGTGCTTCATCATCACCTGAATCTCTCAGCTCCTGTTGTTCAAGGAATCTTTCCAATTGATCTACTGGATCATTTATCTCTGAATAACCATTCCCTAATTCGCTTCCTGCTATGATAACTTGGAATCTTTCAGTTAACTCTGGTTTGTCCGCATGAGATTTTGCTAAAGGAGAAATGAATTTTGGTTGATTAATTAAGAATGCTGGTCCTGATATACCTGCTCTAATTACTTTCCATAGGTTATCAATTAACCTATTTCTGTTAATATCTCCCTCCAATTCGATATTATTCCTCTTTACAACTTCCAAAATCTTTTCATCAGAATCATTAAAGATATCTACATCAAAAGTATCCTTAATTACCTGTGTGTAATCTATCTCTTTCCACTCATCTGACAAATCAAAGGTGTGACCTCTTGTAGTGAATTTCGTTTTTCCATACACCTTCTCCGCTATCTCTAGGAATATTCGCTTTACCAAACCCATATTATCTCTGAAGTTTGCATATGCCCAATACCACTCTAATTGGTAATACTCTTGTAGATGCTCATCATCCATACCCTCATTTCTGAAGTTTGGACCTAATGTGTATACTTTCTCATATCCTCCCCCTATTAATCTCTTCTGGTACAATTCTGTAGAGATTCTAAGAAAAAAATCTTGGTTTAGAGCATTATGATGAGTAATGAACGGTTTTGCATCTGCCCCTCCTGTAACTGGCTCCAATACTGGTACCTCAACTTCCATAAAACCTTCTTTCTTAAGGAATTCTCTCTGTACTTCCCAGAATTTAGCTTTCCTCTCAAACATTCTCAATCTATCCTCATTGATTATCAAATCTAGATATCTTCTTCTGAATTTCTGTTCTTTACTATTTAACTTACGTGGAATTGGACGAAGTGCCTTTGTAAGTAATCTTATCTTTTTAGCAAATATACTTATTTGACCTGTTTTACTCTTTCCTATCTCTCCTACTACTTCTACAAAATCTGCCAAATCTAGAAGCTCGAGATTATCCCAATCTAAATATTCATTCTTTAAATCTCCCTCTAAAGAGTCTTTTTTTATCATTACTTGGATTGTCCCAGTTTGATCCTTTATATCTAAAAATATTAGTTTCCCATGTGTTCTCCATGCCATAATTCTTCCAGCCAAACATACTTGCTTACCATTAAAAGAATCAAACTCATTCAATATTCTCCCTATTTCATACTCCCTATTGGATTTTGCAGGATATGGATTAATACCTAACTTCTTAAGTTTCTCTATCTTTTCTAATCTTACTTTTCTCTGTCCAACTAAATCACTTCTTTGGGACTCTTCCATGAGGAGTAAAATACAATTTAATATATTGCGATTATATCAATACAAAGGGGAAAGAAAAAGGTTTTTTGTATATTACTCATGTATGAGTATTAAATCTCCCTTTTCAAAATTTTCATACAAATACTTAGCATCTTCTTCAACCATCCTTATACATCCTCCACTTCTCCTTACACCGATATTACTTTCCGGTTCATATACTGCTCTACCATTCGAATCATACCACCATATTAATCCATGAAGACCATACCAAGATTCTTGCCCACCTGCGTAATGGAATGCCATCCAGTAAGGCATAAAGGAGCATGTTGGAGCTCTAGGATTCAAACCTTTATCAACTATTGG
>CAYMBI010000034.1:0-5846 GCA_964388655.1 uncultured Candidatus Saccharibacteria bacterium
AACAATATTGTTAGTTGGATATACAACATGACGGATACTTTCATAGAACCATTTAAAGGTATAGTTGCAGATGAAATGTTAATAGATAGGTTTGCTTTAGAATTAACTCCTATCATCGCTCTAGTTTTTTATGCAATTTTAGGATTTGTGTTTATAGAGTTGTCAAAAGCCTTTAGACAAGCCAATTAGTCATAGATGTGGTATAATAGTGATATATGGCGAGAATTGATCTTAAGCAATCCTCTGGATTGCCGATTTTTTACAGTGGAGAAGATTTACAGCCCCAAGGATTAACTATAAATGGTATTTCTACTATTTGTATAGATGATATCCGTTCGCAGCTTCTTAATGAAGAATTAAATTGTCCTGAAATTTTCTATAAGAAATACAAAGATATTGATAAGGATGATGTATTTAAAAACCAAAACCTTAGAATAAATATTTATCTCATTTTCCCTAATCTTGCTGGTATAGAATATACAAAAACTTTTGCAACAAGATGCACTAAAAGACCAAGAATTCTTGAAGTTATATATGGTGGAGGTACAGTACTTCTACAAAAATATGACTCACCAATTAAAAACAGGGTTATTAAAGCACAAATCAAGAAGGGACAAAAAATTATAGTGCCAACTGGATATACATGTGCGATTGTGAATTCTAGGCAGACATCAAACCTTATCGTCCTAGAAATACATGACAGGGAACATTCTCCGAAAGTAGTTCTTGATGATAAAGGGGGAATGGCCTATTATATTATTAGAAAGAATGCAAAGCAGGAAATTGTTAGGAATCCAGATTACAAAATAGTAAATGAACCAGAGAAAGTTGAATGGGATAGTATTCTCTCTAAGTATGGTATTACTGCAAAAACACCAATTGTAAAGCAAGTAATGAGAAAATATGAAAAATTTGAATGGATATTTAAAGAGGATTCTGTTGATATTTAGCATTGTTTTTGCGTTTACAATTTTTCAATTCCCAATATATAACAAAGCTCAAGCACTAGATGGATTTGATATTAAATCCGACTTTAATCATGTCTGGGATGGGGAAACCATATTCTCAACGATATATGTAACAATAACCACCGTTTCTAATCCTAGGGTAATTACCTTCTATACAATTACAATACCACAGGAAAATCTTAGACCTGAAGTTTATTTAATTAACAAAAATATTAAATTAGAACCTACATATTACAATAGAAAAGACGCTACAGATATGATAATAGATTTGAAAAATACTGTAGTATCACAAGATAATCCGATAACCCTAAAATTAGTATTCCAAACTCCATACAGCAATGACAATCTATCTCTGATTTCCTCAATTAAAGATACTTCTTCTCGAAGCTTTACTTTTACATATCCGAAAAGCTTTGGAGAAATATCATGGTCATCAACTCCCATAACAAAAATAACCCAAAAGGGTGAAAATTTAGAAATAGAAACTGCTCCACCACAAAATCTAAAGATAAATATCTCTCTTGGGAAAAAAATATCGTATAGCTTCAATATAAGTAGAAATCTAATAAATAGCACCGAGGAGATGATTTCCTCAGAAATAAATATTCCACCCAACACAAATACACAAAAAGTTTTCTTAACTGAAATAACTCCAAAACCTAACAAAAGTTATAAAGATGTGAATGGTAATTACATCTTACAATATGAAATAGCTCCTCAAAGTAATATTGAAGTTTCAATAAAGGGGTATTTAGAAATGGAGAAGACAATATATTCTAAAATATCTACCCCTAATATTGAAAATCACTCTCTTTGGGAAATCAAGAGTACAGACTTAGAGAAAAGAATTCAGAAGTTCATAAAAGAGAATCTCAATGTAGATGGGATATTAATAGATGATATATATAATGTAAAAGATGAATCGCAACGTGAGTTGTTGTATAAGCTCCTCTATCAATTTGTAATAGATAACTTAGAACCCAACACACTAACCATAGGTTCTCTTGCAGGCTCGGCACGTCTTGGTGGTGAAAGAGCTCTCTCTGAACAAGCACAATCTACGAGCGAAGATTATGCTGATGCCATTATTGCAATGTATAGAAAATTTAAAATTCCAGCAAGGCTGGTCATAGGATATGTGACAAATATATCTGACTATCACCCAGATGGAATGTATCACTACTGGGCTGAATACTTTGATATTGAGAAGAAAGATTGGATACAAGTAGATCCATTCTTAGAAGATTATTCCAATACTTCTCTTTGGGGGAGAGATTTGTATGACCATGTAACCCTTCTGTATAGGTATGATAATCCCAATAATCCTAAGCTTTCGTATTTTTCTGAGAATGATTTCAAAATATCCCTAAGCAATGAAGCAATAGATAAGAAGTACGAGTTAAGTACAAAGATATATCTCCAACCATATAAATTCATTGACTCACATCTACAAGGATCCGTAAAAGTGAAGAATCTTGGGAATACAGTAATTGACAGAATAGAAATCGTCAAATCTAATCCAGATCTTTCAAAATATACAGACTACATAGAAAACAACAGTACAACACTTCTACTCCCACAGGATACTGTTGATATCAAATTTAATATTCCTTCTCTTAAGATAGAATCTCCAATGTATGTCGTTTTAAGAGGATACAGTGGTACACAGGAGATAGATGGAGAATATGCAGAAGCTAGTATTGAATATATCGAAAGTAACTTACCTATAAAAATTCTATCAAAATTAATCTCTGTTCTTTTATATATTATAATTGCAATACCGTTGTATTTTTTAACAAAAAAAGTGCTTAGTAAAAATGGATAATACTATTCTTTTAACAATCTCCATACTATTCCTTATTGCCATACTATTTGTCATGGCAAGAATAAACAGCAGGAGAGTACCACAGAAGAAAAAGGAAAAAATCTATGAAAAATTAGAAAATATTAAATTACAAGTACAAAGTGAGGACGTCTATGCAAGAAGAGACGCAATTATTAAATTAGATAACCTTTTAAGTAAAGCATTACAGATAAGGTATAGGAATGAAAAAAATTGTGGAGACAATCTCAAAATGGCAAAAAAACTTTTTAGAAGGGATACATATCAAAATATTTGGGATGTACACAAATTAAGAAATAACATAGTACACAAAGATGAGGATATAGGATATGATGAAGCACAACAGGCATACAAGACATATAAAATGGCTATAAATAAAGTACTACAATGAAAACACTCTATTTCTTTCTTTTACCAATTATTTTACTAACATCAACAATATACTCTTTTGCACAGGAGGTAGTTGTAGACCAAGATGTTGCAGAAAGAGAATCTAAACCTGTTATAGTAGAAAATACTGAGAAAAAAACAGTAACCAGTACAAACAAATATTTTGAATTAGACCTAGTGAGAGGGACACAGAATCCTTTAAATAAAAGTATTCCATTTACACTATATATCACCCCCAAAATAGATTCTGAAAGAACTCAAATTCTTTGGGAATTACCGTCGACATTAGAAGCAAGGGCTTCTCACAAAGACTTTGTGAATCTCGAGAAAGATCAAACTTACGCATTTAAAGTTAATATTAAACCTAAAAGAGAAGGTTCATATAATGTAACAGCAAATGTAATAGCTTGGGAATATAACACAAACTATACAAATAGTGTAAGTTCTACAATTACGCTGAGTAAAAATCTTGTTGTTCAGCCTGTAGATTCGGAATATTCCGTAAGTATTATACTAATGTTTGTTATTGGATTTATAATACTTCTTGCAGGTGGATTCTTTACATACAAATCTTCTGAGAAGATTATTAAAAGATTAAAGATTTGGCTTACTCCCCCTTATTAATTTTATCTCTTAGTAAAGCTATTTCCTTTTCTAGTTCCTTGTTCTTTTTGCGAAGTTTCTCAATCTCAGTATATAAAGATGGTTCTTCTTCATTTGAGAAAAAATACCCTATTGGTTTCTTCAATTTTTCAGATAATTTTTTCAATATTTCTAAACTGGGATAAGATCTAGATGATTCATATGAGCTAATGGTCTTGTCAGAGAGACCAATACTCAAGCCAAGACTTCTTTGTGAAAGTCCACTTTCAAGTCTTGCTTTCTTTAATTTAGAGCCGAAATCCCTTATAGACAACTTACTTGATTAACATATTAACTAATTCTTTGAGCAGTTCTTTAAATGATTTTAGTTTTGGAATGTCTCTAGTTACAATTTTAGGAGTAGAATATAAATCAAACCCTTCTTCATATCTTTCGATTCTTTCTTCCAAATTGTAAGGGTTGTTTACCTGTTCTCTAAGTTCTGAAATGATACTGTTTTTTTCTGAAAGTAGAATATGTCCCTCAGCAATTTGATTGTTTAAATCCTCAATCTTTTGAGTTAGTCGTTTTTCATTTAATTGGCAATTCTTAAGTTGTTCTTCAACGCCACTAAGTTTGGAGGCATCTTCTAATAACTTTTTATGTTCATCAGAAGCGAGAAGCTTAATACGGATATCATCTTCTGACATTGCACCATATTTGTAGTAAGAAAGTTCCCTACTACTCGGCTTCCTACCCAACACTTCTTGAAAAATCTTTTCAATCATTGGAACACGATCGGATGGGAAATCTCTCATTGAAGATCTTCTTCCACCAGAACTGTAATCATCATTTTTATCTTTAAAAAAGTCTTCTCCCCCATTAATCATGCTAGATTATATCGCAGATATGGGGAAATTTCATCTTCTGGTGATATGGAGCAGGAGACGGGACTCGAACCCGCAACCCTCTGTTTGGAAAACAGACATTCTAACCATTGAACTACTCCTGCATTGAGTAGATTTTACTCTTCAGTTTGCTCTTTTACAACTTCTTCCTGCTCTCCTACCTCTGGTACATCTACTTCATCAGTAAGATACAAGTCCTTTACATTACCAACTTTTAGAGCCCTTCTTCCTACTCTATCTCTAAGATAGAAAAGTCTAGATTTCCTTACTGAACCTCTTTTAACAACCTCTATTTTCTCTAAGAGGTTAGAATGCATAGGAACGACTCTTTCAACACCAATACCATAAGAAATCTTTCTTACTGTAATAGTTTGATTTATCCCTGAAGAACCCAATGCCATTACCACTCCTTCAAAAATCTGAACCCTTTCCTTATTTCCTTCTCGAATCTTCATATGTAACTTTACTGTATCTCCAACCTTAACATCTGGTCTCTTCTTTAGTTGATCTCCGCCAATTTTCTTCATTATATTTATATCCATATCTTTTGTTGTAATATATAAAAAGCACAATAAAATTAATTATGCACCGGCTATTATAGAATAATTTCCGGAATTATGCCACAATGTATTGTTAAAAACTGCTATGAAAATTAAACAAAAAGTCTTACTTATAATATTAGATGGATTAGGAGCTGCACCAGATTCAAAAGGAAACGCTGTAGTAAAAGCCAACCCTCATAATTTAGCTTCACTTTGGAGCACCTCCCCTCACACCTACCTATTAGCCTCTGGAGAGGCCGTAGGTCTTCCTAAAGATGTAAAAGGTAATAGTGAGGTAGGACATATGAATATAGGTGCAGGAAGAGTCATTGTTCAGACATTACCTAGAATAGATCAATCAATCTCTAAGGGATTGTTCTTTAAGAATTCCACACTCCTTGAAGCACTAAAATATGCACAAAAATCTAAATCAAGGATTCACTTGCTTGGCCTTGTAAGTGACGGGAGTGTACACTCGCATATCGACCATTTCAAAGCAACCATAAGATTCTTTTCACAAAACAATTTCAATGGCCAGCTCTTTTTACATGCATTTACGGATGGAAGGGATTCTCCACCACATTCGGGATTAAAATTGGTTGAAGCACTGATG
>CAYMBI010000035.1:0-5701 GCA_964388655.1 uncultured Candidatus Saccharibacteria bacterium
ATTTGCGATAGGGAGTAGGACTTTCTTACCAACAAACTCTTTGTATCTTTTATCTAGAGGGTTGACAGCAACTGCACTATCACCAAGCATCGTCTCTGGCCTAGTTGTAGCAACAGTGATACCTTCAACTCCGAACTTCTCCTTGGCTGTCTTTCTATCATCCTCTTCAATAAATGGATATACAATATACGCAAAAATTCCTCTCCTTTCTTCATGCTCCGTATCAATATCCGCCAGTGCAGTTTTACAATTAGGGCACTGATTTATTATCCTTTTGTCCCTATAAATTAATCCTTCTTTATACATTTTGTAAAATGTATCGTAGACAATCTTTGTTAACTTAGGATCTAGGGTAAACAATTCCCTTGTATAGTCTGCACTTAAACCAATATTCTTTTCCTGTTCTCTTGCATTCGCAGCATTCTTCATCGAGAATTCATAACACTGTTTATAAAATTCTTCTTTACCTAACTCCCACTTGTCTATGCCTCTTTCTTTCAAGACCTTTGTGAAAGTAGTTTCTGTTTGAATACCTGCGTGATCTTTACCAGGTAAGAGTAGAGTAGGATGACCAGTCATTCTTTTGTATCTCCCCATAGCATCTTGGAAAGAATACCCACACATGTGCCCAATATGTAGATTCGCATTAGCATTAGGGGGAGGAAGAACGATTGTAAAAGGACTCTTTACCTTTAAACCCCTCAGTTTAAGCAACTCTTCCATCCCTTCCGGTTTGCACAGGCCAGAATCTTCCCAAATTTTGTATATTTCCCTTTCCTTTGAATTAGAGTCAAAAGCCTTAGGTATTTCTTTTTTCATAAATATAAAAACATATATTAAAAATGCCCTCACACCAGAATATATCCTACCACAGATATACTCTAATGTAAGGGCGAATACCGCGTTACCACCTTACTTCCTCAATATTTAACATATTGAGCTCATTAACCTTCTTTACAGTTAGGTCTCTGTGGGTTCTAATTTCTCAAAGATTTCTTCCCAATGTCTCCAAGGTGACTACTCTTGTGTTAACGACTCTTCATTATACCACAAAATTTCTTTTCAGAAAGCCGATTTTCAGATGGTATGATATAATCATTGACATGAATAATATTAAAAACAAAATTTTTAGAGACAGAGAATTAAAACTTTGTACACTATCAGGGACAGAAGAAGTCGGACGAAACTGTAATTTTTTAGAATATGGAGATGAAATTGTTGTTGTTGACGCAGGATATTCCTTCCCAGGACAAGAAATGTATGGAATAGACTATTTAATACCAAATTTTAAATACTTAACAAAAAACAAACACAAGGTAAAGGCTATCCTTATAACACACGGTCACTTAGATCACACAGGCGCTTTAAGGTGGTTACTTCCTGCGTTAGATTTTCCCCCTGTATATGCTGGTGCTTTTGCCAAGGCGTTAATTGAAGCTAAACTAGAAGAGCACAACTTAAAGAGTAAGACCAGAGTTTTTGGTGTAACAAGACATACAAAAATTAACTTAGGGAGAAATTTCAAAGCTACCTTTATAGGAATAAACCATAGTATTCCAGATGCATTTTCTATCTTTGTAGAAACCCCCAAGGGTAATGTCTTTTTCTCTGGGGATTACAAGATAGATACTCAACCAACAAGTGAGCTAGAGGCAGACTATGCGAAATTAAAATCTCTTAGAGGAAAGATTGACCTTGCATTAATGGAAAGTACCAATGCGAGTAAACCTGGAAAGGCCCCTTCAGAAACAGAGGTCTTTAATAATTTGGAGAGAGTAATAAACGGAGTAGAGGGAAGAGTAATCGTTGCTGCATTCTCATCCCTTTTAACAAGACTACATTCTCTTTTTGAAATAGCAAAAAGAACAAACAGAAAGATTGTAATCTCTGGTAGAAGCTTAGAACAGTCCATATCCATTGCTCATAAACAAGGATATATTAAAATCCCTGAGGGACTAATAATTAAGGAAAGGGATATCCCAAGATACAAGGACGACCAAATAATGATTCTTGCAACAGGTAGCCAGGGAGAAAGATTCGCTGCCCTTAATAGGATTTCTCTTAATGAGCATAAGTACATAAAGATAAAGAAGGGAGATTTAGTAGTGATGTCCTCTTCTGAAATACCTGAAAACATCTCCAGTATTGAGAAAATGACTGACAGACTGATTAGTCTAGGGGCTGATTTAGTAAAAGACAGCATTGAAACAAAAATACATTCAACAGGTCATGGCAATCAGGAGGATATGAAGATAATGTACGATCTCGTGCAACCTAAAAAGGTAATGCCAATACATGGACCTTTAACCTTTAGATACTTTAACAAGAAGAACTATATCGAATGGGGAATGAGAGATGAAGATGTACTACTTACACAAGATGGGCAGATCTGGTCTTTCAACGGAAGAAACTGGATTAAATCTAAGAAAATAGAATCAAAACCTATACTCATTGATGGTCTAGGAGTTGGAGACACTGGGGACATTGTATTAAAAGATAGGCAGCAGCTTGCTGAGTATGGAATGTTTGTTGTAGTTTTAAACCTAAGCAAGAAAAACAAAGCTATAATCAGTAGACCTCAGTTTGTTTCAAGAGGATTCATATATATGAAAGCCTCTAAGAATCTACTCAATGAAATTCAAACAATGATATATGACATTCACAGGGATTGGGTTAGATTCTCAAAGAAGAAAAACAAATTTGAGATTAAAGAACTAAAGGAAAATATAGAGAAAACACTCAGTAAATATATATATAAAAAAACAGAAAGAGAGCCTATCATACTAGTCGTAACAATATAGAAAAATAAACTTTTTTCTGTATTGTCATATGATATAATTCCTTAAGATGATAAAGCTGCCTTTTAAAACATCAAAAGTAAACCTTTTAGATGGCAAAAACTCAGTTGTAGCACTAGATATTGGAACTGAAAGTGTGAAGAGTTTACTTTTCACAATGGATGAGGGAAGTGTGTATGTAAATAGGGTATCTAGGATTTTACAACAACAACACGCTATGCGTAGTGGAATTATTACGAATCTAGATACAGTCCTTGAAAATTGTAATCTTTCTATTGGCGAATTACTCAGTACATTAAAAGAGGAAGAATACCCAAAGAGCGTAATAATGGGAATCGCAGGAGAATACATACAGGGGGTATCAATAGTCGTTAATTATCAAAGGGAAGAGAGTCACGAAAAAGAAGTTACAAAAAAAGAACAGGAGAAGATAATTGCGCAGATAAAGGCTCAGATTATCGCAGATGGCAAAGGAGATTTAAGCCAAAGGACAGGTCTAAGGAATGAAGATATTGAGATATTACATATAACTCCAACAGGCCTAGAAATTGGAGGTATGCCTGTAAATACATTAATTGGTTACAAGGGTAGGGATGTAAGACTTCATTTCTACGCTTCCTTTGCACCAAAAACATACATAGAAGCCTTAAGGAAAGTAGCAAACTCCCTTAACTTTACTGTTCTAAGTATAGTATCACAACCGTTCGCGGTCGCAAGAGCTCACTCTGGGGTTGAGAATCCTTCTTTTTCTGCCATTTTTATAGATATTGGAGGAGGTACTACGGATGTTGCAATTGTAAAAGATGGAAATATTGCAGAAACTCAGATGTTTGCATTTGGAGGTAGAGTATTTACTAAAGAATTAGCGAAATTAACAGATACAGATTTTAGACACGCTGAAATAAGGAAAATAAAATACTCTAATAAAGAATTGCCAAAAGAAGTGTCAAGGCAGGTACAAAGAGTTATGTACTCAACAGCAAATCTTTGGATGAGAACACTGAAAGTCGCACTAGAAAGCTGTGAGGATATAGACGTGCTACCTTCTCAAATATATCTATGTGGGGGAGGAGCTCTTCTTCCAGATATTAAAGAGGTTATGCTTGAATTCCCATGGAAAAAATACTTACCTTTTACAGTTGTACCAAAGATAGAAATGTTTACCCCGAACCAATTAAGAGGGGTAAGAGATAATAGTGGGGAACTTCAAAATATATACGATATAACTCCAGCATCTTTGGCAAAGTTTGTATATGATATGGAGATAGATAAAAAGAAGTATGATATAAATTGGGAGGCCTAATTAAATGGAAGATAAGAGCAATATAAAGAAAATAATAATAAATAGTACGCATGAGCTAACTGATGTTGTAAAAGAAATTCATCAGAGCAAGGCAGAGAGGATTATACTTACTTTTACAGATCAAACAGACCTTTTAATTAGTCCCATCAATTTGAAAGTAATTAAAGAGGTAGCTGAAAAAGAAGGAAAATTACTCATTGCACAAATAATACAAAATCCTACAGGGGTAAGAAACAGCAATTTGGCAAGTATAAAGGTAATAGAGACACCCTCACTACCAACCGAAGAAGATTGGATGGAAGTAGAAAAGGAGCTCGAACTTCAATCTAAAAGTAGTAAACCTAGAAAGAAACTGGAGGAAGCAATTGAGGAGGAAGCAATACAAAAAACTTCGTCCTTCGAAGAGAGAGTTAACAACGCAATTAACAGATCGAAAGGAGAAAGATATATTCCCCAAAAAGAAAAGATTGACAACTCTTTTATCTCGATTGATAGCGATTTACCAACAGAAAAAGAAGAATCTCTTGCTGGAAAAGACTTTGCCTCAATACCGATAACAGAGAATACTCCAATCGAAAGAAAAAGAGAACCACTAATAAATAGAAAGAGTGTACTATCAAAATTTAGAGAGATTAAAATAGATTTCAAGAATAAAAAGTTCTTGCGAATACTTTTGGTCTCAATTGGGTTACTCTTGGTTGTTCCTGGAGTCTCCTTCGCTATATACAACCAGATGGCACCACTTGTTAAAGTAAAGATTTTTGTAGAGGCAAAGAGTGTAGAGATTGAAAAAACTTTTACAGGAGATCCCAACATTGAAGAAATAGATTTCGATAACCTAAAAATTCCAATTAAAAAGGGAGAAACAACGAAGAGTCTTTCAGATACTATAAACCCAACAGGAAAGGCATACAAAGGGGAGAAAGCAAAGGGATCAGTTACAATTACCTATTGGAAGGGAGCAGGTTGTAACGAAACAACTCCAAAGGTTGTAATAAGTAATGGGCATACAATCACTACAGATAAATATTCATACAAAACAAATAGTGCAGTAGAGATGAACTGTAATTCAATGTCAACAATAGAGGTTACAGCTGCAGATATTGGAGAAGAATACAATATACCTGCAAGTAAGCCATTCTCAGTAGCTGGTTACCACCCATCTGAAGTATATGGTCTTAACTCTGCAGCCTTCACAGGAGGTAGTAAACAAGAGTACACGGTCCTTTCTCAGCAGGACTTAGATACTGCGATAGAGAGATTAAGTACAACTGCAATAGAAGAGGTTAAATCAGAACTAAGGAATAAGGAAAGGAATTGGGAAATAATAGAAAACAGTATTAAGAGCGAAGTGGATAAAGAGAGTATAAAGACAGATAAAAAAATAGGTGAAGAAGCAAGTATTGTTAATTTGGATATAACAATTAAGGGGACTGCAACTTACTACTCAACAAAAAATCTAAATGAGGGATTAACTGAATTACTGAGGCAAGAAGCTATAGAAAAGAATCTTTTTGAGAGTGAGAATGATATTGAACTAGTACTCGGCGACAAAGTTGAGAAAAAACTTACAGTAGATGATACCGTAAAGGATTCTGTT
>CAYMBI010000036.1:0-5470 GCA_964388655.1 uncultured Candidatus Saccharibacteria bacterium
GTCTATTCCCTTGGCACACATCACAAGTTTTTTCTGTCATATATTTTTCTATCTCTGCTCTTCTAAATTCAGAATCTGTTTCCTTGTATAGTCTTTCTAACTCCTTTACAACTCCTTCGTATTGGGTATCGTATATTCTTTCTCTACCAAACCTGTTTGTATAGAGAATTTTGTAAGAATCTTTAGCTCCATGCCCAAAAAAGATTAAGTCAAAAATTTCTTTAGGATATTTCGCAATTGGAGTTTTCAGATCAAAAGAATGTTCTTTAGCAACGCTATCTAATATTCTTTTGGTCCAAGAATCCTTTGTAGTCCTGTTGCCCCAAGGAAATATTCCTCCTTCATTTATTGTTAAATTAGGATTGTATGTCTTTGTAATATCAATCTCATTTATGCTTCCTAATCCTGCACATTTTGAACATGCTCCTTCTGGGGAGTTAAAAGAAAATGATGCGGGTGAGATTTTGGGGTATGAAATTTGGCAATTGAAACAAGTATTTTTTTCTGAGAAGAAAATTTCTTCTTCGTCAATCTTTATTTTTATCTCTCCGTCGGACATGGAAGAGGCTAACTCTAAAGAGTCATTAAGTCTTTTTGAGAAAGATTCTTTACTGTCTTTTAGCATTTGACTGTCTAGTCTGTCAACTACCAAATCTATTGTGTGTTTTACATTGGATTTAAGGTTTAGATTCTCCACATCATCTAGGTGGTACAAATTCCCATCGATAATGACTCTTGAGAAACCTTTTGTAAGTAATTTTGACAGAAGTGCTTTATATTCTCCCTTGCGCCCTTTTACTAATGGTGCTAATACTTGAAATTTTATATCCTCTTTAGAAATTCTTGTTAATATTTGTTCAGAAATTTCTTGTATACTTTGAGAAGAAATTAATGTTCCACAGTTAGGACAGTACGCTTTTCCTATATGACCAAACAACAATCTTAGGTATCCATATATTTCTGTAATAGTGCCTACAGTAGATCTGGGATTGCTACTAGTAGTTTTTTGATCAATTGAAATAGCGGGGGAAAGGCCAGTGATTGAGTCTACATCTGGTTTGTGCATCAATCCTAGAAACTGTCTTGCGTAAGAGGAGAGGGATTCAACATATCTTCTCTGACCCTCTGCATACAGAGTATCAAAAGCCAAAGAGGACTTTCCGCTTCCTGAAACACCTGTAAATACTATTAATTTGTTCTTAGGTATTTCAAGAGAAATATTTTTGAGATTATGTTCTCTTGCTCCCTTTATTTTTATACTTTCTTCACTCATAACAGCCTTTATTATACCACGGAATGTGATATAATTTGTCCCTATAGTGGGCTTAGAAATATTAAGTAACAATCTAGAAATAGCTTCGGAGGGAGAAACCAAGGCACTTGAGATTATGACCGAGATGTTTGGGAATCAAGTTGTATCAGATTCTTATGAACTATCGAAACCTTGGACGCAAACCTTACTTGAAACTAATTGGGAGCTTGTCGGTATATATGCAGGAATAGGGGTTGCTGCGGGACTTGGTATAGGACTTATCCTAACAAATATATATTATAACCTAGAAAGAAGAAATTTAGTATCAGGTCAGCATCCTGATCCTGCCCATGGATGTGGATGTTCAATAGTAGGGATTTCTACAGGTATAGGTGCAATTACTGGTATAGTAATAGGATATCTTAAACAGGGATAGAATGGAAAAATTTCAAAGTATTCAAGAAAAGTTTGTTAATATACTTCTTTTAAGTGGATTTAGCGAACAAGAAGCATTAAGAATATCTTCTACATTTTTCTTCGCTTGGTTTAAGACTCAAGATGAGACAAGTAAAAAACCAGAAGATTACGAAAATTTTGTTAAAGAATTTATTATACGCTTAAAACAAAATCATAAGAAATGATATAATTATGCGCTTGCACCCGTAGCTCAATAGGATAGAGCAACGCACTCCTAACGCGTAGGTTACTGGTTCGATTCCGGTCGGGTGCGTTTAAGAAGTATAATTTCTTTAATAGTATGATTGAAGAGAAGCCAAGAATTCAAGACTTAAAAGCTCCAGACAGGGAAGATGGTTACCCTGCTCAAACGCCTAAATGGCTTAGGAGAACTTTGGAGATTGTACCAGGATTATTAGTTTGGTTACTTCTTCTTTCACCAATTTTACTTGGTCTCTTTGGTTTAGAACGTGTATTTATCTTTTATGTTTCTTTCTTAATCATATATTGGATGTATAGAGGGGTAAAGTTTGTTGTTGGTATTGCAATTGGTGTAAACAGAATGAAGAGAGATTTAAATACCGATTTTATCGCGAAAATTAAAGAAGAGAATCTAAAGGGATTCGATGAATTAAGTTATATATACCTGTGTCCTGTATATAAGGAGGGTTTGGATGTTTTAGAGCCATCTTTTGAGGCATGGAGTAGGAGTGATGTCGGGGCAGACAAGATACATGTAGTTGTGGCAATGGAGGAAAGAACTGCTGATGATATACAAATTCCCAATTTCAATATTCTAAAGGAAAAATATGGAGATAAATTTGCTAGTATGCAGTATTATGTTCATCCGAAGGATATTGAGGGTGAGGCAACAGGGGTGAAGGGGGCAAATATTAACTGGGCAACAAGAAAATTCGTGCAAAAGCTTGAATCAGAGGGAAAGGATATTTCAAAATATCTCTTAATTACCTGTGATTGTGATCTTAGACCAGATCCAAAGTACCTATCTGCAATAACATATAAATACTTAACAGTTGAGAATCCAGAAAAAAGATATTATACAAGTGCTGTATATACATTAAACAATAACATATGGAGAGTACCTACATTGATAAGGGTGCAATCTTCTATGCTGACATTGGTAATCTTGCATACATGGGTTACCGAAAAGTATGAGCATATGCCTTTTGTAAAGAACGCTTTAAGTGCAAAGGAAACATTCTCATCATATGTTGTTAATCTAAAGACATTAAAAGAGGTCCATTATTGGGATCCACAGCTTGGTATTGATGATTCAACATTTTTTTGGAATGCCCTTATTCGTTTTAAAGGGGAGTTTCAAGGTGAAGAAGTATATATTCCAACCCATAGTGACGCTGTCGAGAACGAAAGTACTATTAAATCTTACAAATCTTTTTACAAGCAGCAACACAGGTGGGGGTGGGGTGTAATTATCTTCCCAACAACATTAGCATCTTTAATATATGAAAAAAATATACCTGTATACAAAAAAATTTTTATATTCTTTGCTATGTATAGGACATATATATTCTTTACTACAGTTGTCTTTTTAATGACTTTTGGTTTAAATATATTGGGATTAGTAAGTAAGGATTATTTATTTAGTTCTGCTTCTTACAATCTTCCCAATGCAATGAGTTTTTTACTCACAACATTACTAATTTGCAACGTCTTTATTGTGTACTATAGGAGAAAGATTACGCCAATCCCTTCTGGTTGGAAATGGTGGAGGCACCTTATAGATTTTGGAGAAGTTGCACTAATTGCAGTTCAAATGTTGTCTTTTGGATTCATACCATATCTTCAAGCAGATACGGAGATGATGTTAGGTAGGGGATTTAAGAAGAATTTTTATGCTACCGACAAGATAAAGATGAAGAAATAACGTCTAGTGAACTAGATATTTATCTATCGATATTATTTCCTGTCCATCAATGGGGTTTACTAAAATAGATATCGTAAATAAGTAATCTCTGGAAGATGTCATTCCTAAGTGTAAGTTTGTATCTGCATTGCTAAAAATTAATGTTTTATTATCTCCATCTTTATCAGCAATATACAACCGATTATCTTCGACGTAGTATATGTATGAAGAATTTGATAACCAACCAAGTATTCTACCACTCAAGGATATATTATTAATTCTTTTAGCTCCTATTTCTACATTGGGATTACTTTCTTCTTTCAAGAAAGTAAAGACTCCATACTCATTCTCATCCCTGTAAATTAATTTTCTGTTATCTGGAGCAAAAGAAACAAACTCAGATTTGAAAGGAGTAATCATATGGTATCTTTTTGTTTTCATGTTGTACCAATAAGAGGCTAAAGTAGTCTGTATATATATACCTTGCGCACTTTGATTTACCCTAATATACTCTACCTTACCAACACTTCGTGTACTTGCAGTTGAATTTGTAAAGGCAGTGAATCTAAACGGGCTAGTATCTTCAATGTATCTATTCAAATAATCTTTGTTCTTTTGAAAGAACAGGTCATTTACTAAAATTTTAGGATTAGAGCCATCCATTTCTTGTTGTGTTAAAATATATGCATATACTCTTTCTGTTTCATTTTCCAAAGCACTCTCTAATATATAGAAGTACCCTTGTTCATCCGTGTTCCAAATATATTGATTATTGGGAGTTTTCTTGATTAGAAGATATCTGTTTTGCCTATCTATACTAAAAGAAATTAGATCTTGTTCTGATTCAAACATTAAATATTGATTGTTTCTAGCCCAGCTAATTTCATACGAGTCAAAGGGAGATATGTTGAGTATTGCTAGATTTTCCAAAGTAGTATTTTTAGAAGTATCCAAAAGGTATGAGGTGGTGGTATTCTCTTGGGTATATTTTAGAAGCCAATATACTCCTGCAGGAGAAGGAAGAAGATCTATTGTTGGTTCTTGCGCGGCTTGGAATGAAAGTACAACTTTCGGATTGGAGCTAAGGTCCCAAAAAGTTGTGTTTACAGTGTAAAGCCATAGTTCAAAATCAAAGATAGCTGAACCCTCATTTGATTTACTAGTCAATATTAAAACCCTATCTCTGTTTTCGCTCTCCCAGCTTTTTATATATTTCCTTCCCTCTATAGTGGAGATATTTTGTTTTTCTATCCTCTCCCTTATCAACCATGGATACACATTAGTAGATTTTTCCTCTTTAATCTCAATCCTTTTTTGCCATTCTATATATCCATCTCTGCGTACTGATATATTGTATTCGCCTACATTGAGGCTTGCACTTCTTGGTGTTCTTCCTCTGCTTTCTCCCTCTATGAAAAGTGTCGCTAAGAAAGGATCCGATTCTACTGTTAGTACTCCCGTTTTTATAACTTGTTGATTAAAGGGGTCTATCCTCCACCCATTCGCATATAGATATACCAGTACAGCCCCTATATAAACAGAAACAGATGCAATTATTGATATTAAAGTAAGGATTTTTTTGTTCCTTTTTTCTTTTGTCATGGTGTCTAAGTATATCACATTTCTAATTGAACTAACTTTTCTAAAAACAGTATCTTAGTGATATAATCGAGTCATGCTAGGAAAGAAATTAGGTATAGATTTAGGTACCGCAAATTCAATAGTATTTGTTCAAGGGGAAGGAATCTCCTTTGTTGAACCAACTGTAGTAGCAATAGATGTAAATAATTATAAGGTTATAGCAGTGGGTTCAGAAGCAAAGAGAATGATAGGTAAGACTCCTGAGAATATCGTTGCAAGAAGGCCAATGAGAAATG
>CAYMBI010000037.1:0-5447 GCA_964388655.1 uncultured Candidatus Saccharibacteria bacterium
CAGTTTCACAAAAGGTTTAAATCCACCCTCACCATCATATTCTGCTTTTACTACACCGACCTTCAAATCTACAACAAAAATACCACTTCTACCTGTATATATCATTGTAGGTTCTTGTAGTATTCTATCTGGGTCAGACAATCTTAAAACTTCCTTGTTGTAAAGAGAAACTCTAAATACTGCCTTAAGTCCAGAATCGACCACAAGAAGGTATTCATTTGCCCTTGAATCCTGATAAATTGCAATATCCTGAGGTTTAGAGCCTTCACCAAAAGCAAGCCTAGTATCTATGAATGATTCTATGGAGCCATCGGAATCAACAAGACCTACTCTTTTGTAAAGATTATCTTGGATACCTAATACCCTCCCTTCAAGCTGCTTTAGTTTTTCAGAGTCTTTCTCTCCAAGTTTTGCAGGTATATTCCCCAGCTCTGATTGAGCCCTAAAAAGAAGCATTTCGGCTTCGCCTCTATCAGTCCTAGTCTTTTCCTCGGCAGATGTAACAAACGCTTCTACACTACTGAATATTTCATTTGCTTGTTTACTAATCGATCGTGCTTCTTTTTGATCTATCGTAAACTTTGCACCACCAATGATAAGTACAACTCCTAGAAGTACCAATCCCGCAATCTTAAATCTTTCTATTTTCTTATTCCTTATCTTGTATCCATCTACTTTAAAACCTCTAAATTCATTTTTTCTTGCTAGATTAATATCTGACTGAGAGAATTTTGCAGATATTTTTTTGTACCACCTCTGCTTTGCAAATTTCTCATTTAAATTAAGGAGAGTACCTTTAACACTTCTTTTTGTTGAATACGAAACCTTCTTAAAAAATTCTTTAATTATTTCAAATAGAGGCTTTAATTTAACAAGTAAAGGAAATATCTCCTCTCGAATTCTAATTAAGAGCAGCCTTAAAGGTCGCAGCCTATTCTTCAAATTAAGTTTATTCCCTTCATTTACACTCTTAGCCTTATCCTCTTTCTGCTCAATGACCAACTCTCCACTCTCACTTATCTCTACATCAGATTCTATTAGAGCTTCTTCCTGCACATCCAATTCTTCACCTTTAGTGAATATTAATATACCTTCACCATCACACAATTCATGTGCCATATCGTCCAATCTTTCAAGTATTGATTTTGAATCGGGAAGACCAGTTAAATTACTCATTCTATTTTTAATAAAACTGTCAGTCGAAGAAAAAAGAATATCCTCATCTTCCAGTATTAATCCCGCAGTTTTAGCACCTTTTTTGGAAAGCATTTCATGTATATTTACTATCTTTCCCTTTTTGTAAATATATATATCACAATCTCCCAAATATCCTACATACAAACCAGATGAACCTGAAACAAATACCGAGAGATTAATATCTACTCCATGCTCAGCAATATTCTTATCATTTGTAATCAATTGCTTTATTCTTCTCGTCGCCTCATTCAACGCTATCTTTAATGCTTCATTTGTAGAATCAGCTTTTGAATATTCAAAACCATCTACTAAGCCATCCCAAGCAAACTTTGCGATATTAGATCCTGGTATCTCAACCTCACTTTTAACTGAAAGAAGTCCATACATTTCAATATTCTTGTCATGCTTACTTCTAACAGGTCTAGTATAGTGAAACACTCCTGTATAAAATTTCTTTGTATCTGAATTGTTTAAGTATTGAGAGGCAGTAATATACATGTATATTAACCTAAAAGAATTATAAAGGTTGCCAACAAGGCAACAACCAAGGATACCAACAAATTAATATATACCAATGCCTTAATCTTACCAGAATTCTCTGATTCTACAGTATCTACTAATATCTTAATTTTTAATACAAGCATAAGGGAATAAAAGATATTCCCTATCAATATGACAATTAGAGGTAATTTAAGAACATCTCCGAGGTTAATAGTAAACCTCATTGTATCTGTAAAAAGTTTTCCATAAATACCCTCCATATTAGATTCCTCCTTTTTGTTTAATTTCTAATAAATCATTCAATATATCCTGCATATCCCTTGGTTTTGGAATCATTGTTAATTCGAAATCTACCCCATGACCTGCAGTATCAATATCCAAATTACCAACATCAAAGAACGTTCCTAGCAGCCCTACATGTTGGTGGGTTATATCTTCTATTTTTTCTAATTGAGCCTCAGAGTACGAGTGGAAGAATGCGTTGTTCATCTTAACTACAACTATTCTCTGATCAGTTACAATGTGAATTGTGTAATACCACTTCAGGAATGTTGTAAGAAGGAGTGTACAGGCAACCCCTACCGAAAGAACAAACATACCAGTATACAGAATGGGAGTACCAAGGATTGGGAAAGTTAAGGACAGAGAAAGCAAAATCAAAGGTAAAAGAAGGACGAGCAGCGTAATAAATAAATCCGGTGCATATGCAATCCAGTGCCTTCTGACAATTAAGACTACCTCCTCATCTTTGTCTCTGCCGTAGAAACTAATTTTTTTGGGGAATGCAGAAAAACTTGAAAAGCGTATTTTTTTTTCTTCTTCATATACCCTATCAATGAAGGACTTGTTTGATCTAAGGAACTTCTTAGGGATATCTTTTCTAAGATTCTTCATAACAAAAGGATAGCAAAAAACACACTATTTAACAATATATTTACTTCTTGTGAATATTTATATGCACAAACCCACTTTGAGGAATTCTTAAATGACCTGGTGCACGTAAGTTAAAAATTGTTTTGAAATCGTTCCCACTCATAGTAATAATTCCAGCATTTGTTGTAAATACAACAGAAGTTGTACTCCCATTACTATTGGATACAACCACAGAAGATACAGAAGTTACAGGTTTTGCTGCCAAAGCTCTCAATTCTGCATGAGTATATGGATTACCAGTCGAGTGGCATGCATCGAATATTGGCACTATCCTGCTATCACTCCTATTCTTAGCTACCCATACTTGATATGCATTAATTAAATCTGCCATTTCTGCCTGTGATAGCCAAGGATTTCTCCCACATGTGGAGCTTGTATCACTGTATGTTTGCCTATACCATGCCTTGTAGAACCAGGAGACATTAGAGAGCCTGTCCCAAGCTCTACTCATCCAATCGCCACTACCAGTACCATCTGTAGTATCCCAACCAATCTGATTCCCCCAACCACCATGAACTGCTGCATATTGTGCAGAGAAAACCGCGCCTGAAGTATCTGTAAGAACAACACCTCTAGTTGCTTCAACTGCAGTTTTCCATGCTCCAGTTTTTGGAGAAGGCCCCGCTACTTGACAACTTTCTGTAGTACAGATTGGTTTCCGACCATTCTGTGTATAGTTAATAGCATACGTTCTTGCTGCAATTGCCTGAGCTTTTAACACCTCCATAGGCCATGACTCTGGAACTTCTTGTATTCTCAAAAGGTAGTCGTCCTCAAAATTTAGAGTTCCATATGTTGTGGTTGGAATGTTAACCATAATACTTTCGGTAACACCACTTACAACAACAGAATCAGTTCTCAAAAGCCTCCCTGGATAATATGCGTTAAGAATTTGTTGGTAGTTTTGTCCTGCATTTGCTCTTGCCCTTGCTCCCCACTGACTCATACCATTCCTGTGTGTGTATGCTCCGATTGCAAATACACCAAAGGATCCAGAAGGTGCATTTGCATTAAAACCAGCAAGAGTTGATTTAAAATCTCCACTAATTGGTACAGAGTCTGGATTCACATGAGTACCTCCCTGTCTTACAATTATTAATTGATACTGTAAATCCGATAACTCTGCAGAGAGGCCATTAATCGTTTTAACAACATTTTTCTTATTTGCCAACTCACTATTTAATTCTTTTTGAAGCCTATTTCTTTCCGCCAGAACCAACGCATATGAGTCATCTAGATCTTTCTTTTGTTCATCAAGTTCTTTCTTTTCAAGTTCGAGACTCTCCTTCATCTCACTAAGGGATGTAAATTCTCCATTTATTCGCTCAATATCAGCTCTTAATATTGCTATTGCATTCTTTTTAATAAAAAGATTTTGTAAAAGGTTATCCCAATTACTAAAGGAAAATATTAGTTGGGCACCATCATGCCTTGACTGCATATACAATTCTGTAGAAACCATATCAAAAAGTTCCTTCTTAACATTTAGTAATTCCTGCTTCTCATCAATTAGCTTTAATTTCTCCTCTATAGCAAGACTCTTCGCATCAATCTCTTGTTGTAGTTTTGTTATTTCAGTATTTAAAAGATTAACTTTTTCACTAAGTGTGTAATTGCTACCACTTATCTCAGCTATTCTTTTTTCAATATTCGAAAGAGTAGATTTGTTTTTGTTTAATTCCTCTGTCTTTTTGTTTATTTCATTCTCTAACTCCTCTATCGTATTCGAATATACAGGAGAAGACCAAGAAAGCATGAACAGTGCTAAAAAAGATGAAAGGAGGGAAATTATTAAAAATTGTTGAGCAGATTTGTACCTGGACATTAAAGAAATTATACCATGAACACATAGAAGGCAAAGCTAGGCTCCAACGAATTCTAGTATTGCAACAAGAATAGCTCTAATTAGAAAGAGAAATACTAAACCTATTACTGCCCATGTAAGAGTTCCCTGTGCTTGCTGTTTCTTTGCAGGATCTCCACCGGAAATAATCCACATGTATCCTCCATAAATTAGCATTGCAACTGCAATTAGAGCACCAATTGGAAGAATTAGGTCGAAGAGATTTTCTATTGGTCCAAAAATCTGCTCTATCCTAGGAGGAGGTGTTTCCTGAGCGTACACTGGAGAAACAAGAAGTTTACTAATTCCTAATACTATACTTTCTATCACAGCTATATTCCCAAAAAGTTATCTAATATGAATTGTATAATAGATGGTGCTAAAAATACTAGTATCATTCCTAAAAGGGAAAATATCAAAGATCTATTCGCAGCAGCAATTTTTTTCTCATCGCCCATAGACACTATATATTGAAAACCTGCAACAACAATCATAATGACAGCAAAAAGAGCCGCGAAATTAATTGCCCAATTAAGAAGCTCCACAACAAAGCCTGCCAAATCTGTATGTGTCACTGTTTCAATTTTAGTTATATTTATAACTTCCATAGTTAATAAAAAAAGAAGGCCCCATTTGGGGCCTTTTAAAAAATCGAAGCTTTACTTCAGAATATTTGTTAATACAAACTGAACAAGCATTACTGCGATAAAACATACAACAAGACCTACAATTGCAAATGTCAATGTCTTTGTTGCTTTCTCTACCTTTCCTTCATCACCACTTGCTGAGATATACATGTATCCTGAGTATATTAACATACCTACTGCAGCTAATGCGGCTAAACCTATCGCCCAGTTAAGCATAGTAATAACCCATGAATCCAGTGGAGTCTTTACACCATCTATGCCTCCGAGCCAATCAGATGCTCTCTTTTGTGCAAAAGCCTCTGTTAAAAGACCCGAGAATGCAACAT
>CAYMBI010000038.1:0-5306 GCA_964388655.1 uncultured Candidatus Saccharibacteria bacterium
TTATTGTAGGAGATCCAAGCTTGAAATTAGACCAATGTGGTTTACCAAAATCAATAGCTTTAGAAATGTTCAAGCCATTTGTAATTCATCAGCTATTAGCACAAGAAGTTGCTCCAAATGTGAGAATTGCAAAAGATATGATAGAGGAGGAGCAAGATATCATTTGGGACTTACTTGAAAAGGTTATCGATGGAAAGCCAGTGTTATTGAATCGTGCTCCAACACTTCACAAGTATAGTATTCAAGGATTTTATCCAAGGCTAGTAGAGGGAGAAGCTATCAGATTACACCCTCTTGTATGTAAGGCGTTCAATGCAGACTTCGACGGGGACCAAATGTCAGTACACCTTCTTCTTACAAAGGAAGCCTTAGAAGAAGCAAAGAAAGATATTATGGCATCAAAAAATATAGTAAACATTTCAAATGGACAAGTATTAGCCACTCCTGCAAAGGATATGTTGATAGGATTTTTCTTAATGACGGATATGAATGAAGTTGAAAATCCTAGGATGTTCGCATCTTCTGAACTTGCAATTAAAGCATACGAGAGAGAAATTATTGATATTAACGAAGCAATCCTCGTAAAGATTAATGATGAAATTGTAAAAACTTCTGCAGGAAGATGTATATTTAATACCGCACTTCCAGAAGGTTATAAGTTTGTAAATGAAAGAGTAAGTGGTAGTACAATTTCTGATATTGTAGAAGATATAAAAGATAAATATCCACTAGAGGTAGTTGTAGAACTCTTAGATAACCTAAAACTAATGGGCTTCAACTATGCAACGGATTTAGGATTCTCATTTGCTATGGAGGATTGTAATATCAACTTTGATGTCGAAAGTGAAATCAAAAGAATCGAAGAGAAAGATTTACAATTACAAGAAAACTATCTACAAGGATTAATTACTGAGAAAGAAAAGATTAATCTTTCTACTGAAATGTGGAATGATTTTGCAAACGATATTGCAGATGAAGCATGGAAGACTTTAGATAAGAACAACTCAGTTTATGAAATGGTTGAATCTAAAGCTAATGGTGGAAAGATTCAAGCGAGACAAGTCTTAACTATTAAAGGTGTGGTTAGGGACTCTAGAGGAAACTGGGTACCACTTCCAATTAAAGGAAACTACCGCGATGGTCTTAGTGCATTTGAATACTTCGTTGCTGCAAATGGTGGTAGAAAAGGTATTGCAGATAGATCTCTTAGAACATCATCTTCTGGTTACTTAACTAGAAAATTAGTAGATGTAGCACATGACGTAATCGTCAGATTCGATGATTGTGGATACGAAGGAGTTGGTATTCCAGTAAGAAGAAGTGATAATAGGAGATTAGAGTATGCCAAGAGAATCTTCGGTAGAGTAGTGGCTAGGGATGTAGTTGACTCAAAGGGAGATGTTTTAGTAAAGAAAGGAGAATATATTAATAGGGAAATTGCAGAAAAAATAGACGCAGAGGGAATAGATGAAGTAGAAGTTAGAACTCCAATCCTTTGTAAAGCTCCAATGGGAATCTGTAAGAAGTGTTACGGTTTAAATCTTGAAAATAGTCAAGAGATAGATATGGGTAAGGCGGTCGGAGTAATAGCAGCTCAGTCAATCGGAGAGCCTGGAACACAAATGACAATGCAGACGTTCCATAAGGGAGGTGTACAATCAACAGATATTACCCAAGGTCTTCCAAGAATTGAAGAATTGTTTGAGGCAAGATCTCCAAAGGCGGAAGCAGAGATAGCATCTATTAATGGAAAGGTGCGTATTGAAAGAGCAGAGGATGATTCTGCAACAATTACAATTGTTGGACACAAGGATTTAACTAGGGATTATGTAATATCTGATGCTAAAAATGTCTTGGTATCTGATGGAGCTCAGGTAAAAGGTGGTCAGACACTCTTCATAGATTCGGATGAAATGGAAAAACAAGCCCCATATGAGGGGACTGTTAAGATAGAGGGAGGTATATTAACAATCTCAGGTTCTATTAAAGCTGAGGAATTGATAACAGTTTTACCTAATGTACCTGTTCTTGTAAATGATGGGGACGAAGTAAAAGCTGGAGATCAAATAACAGAGGGGTCGATAGATCCGAAGAAATTGGCAGATGTTGCAGGAATGCTTAAAGCACAAAAATACATTTTAGATCAAGTACAAAAGGTATTTAATGAGCAAGGAGTTGCAATCGGAGATATCCACATTGAAGTAATTATCAGACAGATGGCAAGATTAGGAAAGGTACTTGAAAGCGGAGATAGCGAATACTTGGTAGGGTCACTTGTTAACAGATTTATAGCTTCTGCGAAGAATGAGCTACTACTTTCTCAAGGAAAGAGAAAGGCTCTTGTAGTTCCTAAATTACTTGGTATTAAGGCATCAGCTTTACATACTGAAAGTTTCCTCTCAGCAATGTCATTCCAAGAGCAAGTAAGAGTACTTACAAATAGCGCGATACTTGGGAAGACAGACTACCTAAGAGGTATGAAAGAGAATGTAATAATAGGTAGAAGAATCCCTTCAGGAGAGAGTGCAAGAATAAAAGATATAAATGATCTCCCAGAGATTAAATTTTAATTGATTTTGTTGTATAATACGAACCATGCCAACGATTAACCAGTTAGTAAGAAAACCAAGAGTGTCGAAGAGAGACAAAGCAACACACATTGCTTTGAGTACAAACTTCAATCCTCTTAAGAATAGATATAAGAAAGTAAATAATCCTTTTAAAAGAGGTGTGTGTTTGCAGGTCAAAACTATGACTCCTAAAAAACCTAACTCAGCACTTCGTAAGGTTGCTAGAGTAAGACTTTCCAACGGAATGGAAGTAACAGCATACATTCCAGGAGAGGGACATAATCTACAAGAGCACTCTGTAGTACTTGTAAAAGCAGGGAGAAAGAGAGATTTACCAGGTGTAAAATATATTGTTGTAAGAGGTAAATATGATACTGCTGGTGTAAAAGGAAGAAAAAAGGCAAGATCAAAATATGGGGCTAAAAGACCAGAAAACGAATAATATTTAAATAAACAATTAATGAGAGGTAAGAGAGCAAAGAAAAGAACAATCGCAAAAGATAGGAAATACAATGATGAAATCATTGGTAGATTAATCAACAAAGTAATGCAAGGTGGTAAAAAATCTCTTGCAGAAAAACTTGTTTACTCTGCAATAGAATCTGGTGCAGAAAAGAGTAAGACATCTGTTATAGAATTTGTCCATACAGCAATCGACAATATAAGGCCTGCACTTGAGATTAAATCTAGAAGAGTAGGAGGTGCTAACTATCAAGTCCCAGTTCCTGTAAGTCCAAGAAGGCAGGAGACTTTAGCAGTAAGATGGTTAGTAGATTATGCAAGAGCAAAAACAGGGAAGTCTTTTGACAAGCTTTTAGAGATTGAAATTCTTAATGCATTCAATGGAGAAGGTGATACTGTTAAGAA
Organism: uncultured Candidatus Saccharibacteria bacterium; assembly: GCA_964388655.1. Lineage (GTDB taxonomy): Bacteria > Patescibacteriota > Dojkabacteria > SC72 > SC72 > UBA5209. The sequence continues at coordinate 3,438 of CAYMBI010000038.1, forward strand.
GAAAGTTGATGTAGAGAGAATGGCAGAGGCTAACAAGGCATTTGCACATTTTAGATGGTAATACTTGTTATTGTTTGGATATTAAAAGGAAGGGTAACACCTTCCTTTTTATTTTGTACTCTCTATTCTTTCCCAACCACTTTTAGGCATATCTTTTTTAAGAAGGACTCTTTCCCATAATATCTTTATCCAGGTAATCAATCTTATTGGAAACAGTAGTAAAGACCATATTAATTCTTTGAAATTTCTAGCATACTTAAAAACAAATAATGCGTACTGTATTTCAATGAAGAAGCTTCTGCTTTGCTTGTCCTTTTTGAAAATACCAAACCTCTCTAATTGTATAAAACCTCCTAAAGATCTAACTTTCTGTTTATAGTAGTCATCTAAATTTGTAGGGTATTTTACATATGATTGAGCCAACGGTGCATATGCAATCTCTTTCCCTAAGTTCCTAATAAAGTAAGAAATATATGCATCATCAGATAAAACATTCTCTGGTATTTTAAAATTATAATTTCTTGTAGCCATGATGTACCCACTCATAGGAAAGAAAGTCTTCTCGCTGATATAATAATTATTCCGTCTGTTTGTAATAGTACTAATTCTTCTATGATGGGCGGCATCTGATAGTAGGTGTCCCCAATATCCCATCATAGTATCTTTTCTATCTGAGGACACAGGTCTACCACTAACTCCTCCTACGTTCTCATTCGCAAATGGTTCGAGTAAGTATTTTACGGAATTCTTTCCAAAGTATGTATCACCATCTGTGAAAATTAAGATTTCACCCACAGCTTTCTTCAGGGCTAGCTTTAAAGCATGTGGTTTACCTCGTTTAGGATCTTGTATTTGGATATATTCTGAATCTGAAAGACCTATCTTCCGAGCTGTTTTTAGTCCAGCATCCAAAGTTTCTTTATCAGGTGATACTTGCAATATCTCAAAAGGCCTATTTATACCAGAATATCTAGCATCTGCGATACACTCTATACATTTTCCTATCGTATCAGGTTCTTTCCAAGATGTTATTATTACACTAATCATGCTCGATTATATATACTCCTTAATCAAAAAAAAGGGAAGCATCCCTCCCTTTAATATTTCTTTTTGTTTTTACTCTGCTTGTTCCTCAGGAACCTCTTCGGTACTCTCACCTTCTTTGCCTTCAACTGTTTTCTCACCTTCTGCTGCTTCTTGATCAGCCTTAAGAGCATCTTCTACCTTTTGAGCATCTGCAATTGTAACAATTGCTGTAGTCCTAATATCATCATTTATCAAAGTCATTCCTTCTGGAAGAGTAATATCTTCAACAGTAATTGTTTGTCCAGGCTCTGTCAAAGTAGATATGTCAATCTCTATTGTTGGTTGTAGTTTACTTAGCTGGCACCTAACATCAATACTATCAAGAGCATTAACTAGGATACCCAGATTATTCTTTACTGCAGGAGATACGCCAACAAGGGTAAATGGTACTGTAAATACCATTGGTGCATTTTCATCTATTTCAAATATTGAGACATGATTAATTTCACCATTTACGGGATTGAGATCAAATTCCTTTACTAAGAACTTAAACTCTCTACCTTCGTATTCCGCGTCTAAAATTGTTGTAGACGTGGTATTTCTGTATAACCATTGAGCATCATTCTTACTCAGTACTGTGTTAAAAGACTCAGTTTTAGCGTTGTATACAACAGCTGGGATGAGACCTTTTCTTCTTAAGCTTTTAACTTTTTTCCCTAAAAGTTCTCTTTTTTGTAATACTAATTTTTTCATAACGAGTCAAAGTATAGCAGAGTTACATGTTTTTTGCAATTCAAAATATTCATCAAAAATCTTGACGGATATCCTTTTTACCCATATACT
>CAYMBI010000039.1:0-5300 GCA_964388655.1 uncultured Candidatus Saccharibacteria bacterium
CTGTTCATTTGTAAACCTCCAAGAGAGTGTAATCCTCCTTCTACAAAAAGTCCATCATACTTTGGAGAGAGACCCAGTTCTGGATCAATTGTAATATGGCCATCGGCTAATATATATGATCTTACTTGATCATATTGTAATTGTCCTGCTGTGGATGCTTTTGCCCCTTCTTTTATGTTTACATTTCCACTTACTACAAATATACATGCATCTTTGTTAGCATTCGATGTTCTAATTTCCCTATGTATTGTTAAATCACCATCTATGAAGAATACTCCCCAACCATCACATACAAAGTCATTAGCGTTCCCTACCTGGAAATCTCCAGAATGTTTTAAAATACACACTTTAGAACTTGGATTACAACCTCCGATACTCCTTAAACTACCATTTAAATTGGTTACTTGTGGAAGAGCTTGAGTCATATCCACTTTTCCTTCTATTTCCCTATCATTGTATGCTTTTCTTAGTTCTTCATACAGACTCTTAATATTAGTGTTCATACTAAATGGACGCATATGGAAAGATTTGAGTAATACACTTGTATTAAGTGCAGAAGGGTTAGTTCCTCCAACGTTATCACCAAATACTTCAGTAGAGACATCGGCATGCAATGGATTCATTCCTGCAAGAACAGGCACGGCATTCCATGCTGTAGGACTTCCAATTACTTTCATTTCATAGTCTCGACCATTGGAAGAGTAGGCTAAACCTCCGTGTGTTATTATCCAATCCCCAAGAGAGAAGGTAAGACTTCTAATATGCATATTTCCCGCCTTATCAAAAACAGTTAAGTATACAATTAGGCTTCCTTCTTTGTTTTCTCCAATATTAATATCAACACTTCCACTATATGTTGTTCCACCAACATTTAATTTCCTAAATGCATATCCTGTGTTTAATTTTCCTAAATTAGTATCATCCGTTATTAAGTTGAAAGGTGAATTAATTTCCAACCCTGTTCCCGTTATAGTTATTGCGGGTGGGTTAGGTGGCATTGTAATAGAAGCATATATATTTCCTACAATTGCATATATTTCCTTTGTATCAGCGACAGTCCAACTAAGTCTTAGGTTTGTATCCCCAATTACAGTCATATTAAGAGTTCCTACTTCTGGCAATCCTTTATCTATAGTCCATGGATATCCTGTTGTAGCCCACTGCCTTGCATACAGCTGAGCAACTGTAGGAGTAGTTCTGTATCTTAATTGACCTGGTGACCAGTAATCACCAATTTTAGAGTTAATATCTGGATATGCAGTATAGTTGTCATGTGGTGTAAAACTAAATATATCATTACCCATGAGGAAGGTATTGTATGTTACTTGTGCTACATTTTCATAACCACTTGCGAAGTTGAAACTTAACTGGAATGGCATTACGACATTATTTCCCGACCTAGTAATACTTGCTTGTAGGTTATGCCCTATGGTTACTCTAACCATTTGTAAGCCTCCAGGACCAGAAATTACAAATGAATTACTTGAAAATACAGCTCTTACCCATTTTGCCGTTGCTCCTGTATAGCTTGGTACATATGGTCTCCAAGCAGAACTCTCCCATCTCATCATAAAGCCCCAGCTATTAGCACTTGGTGCTTGAGGAGGTTGAGAAGGATTGGTTGCAGTATCTATCCATAGGGGAGTTGCAACCTCTCCAGTAAGAGTATTTTCTCTAAACCATACAGAGACAGCTTCAATATCTGTTGCACCATTTACGTCAGTATATGTTGCAGTCATACGAATTGGATCGTTTAGGTTGTAAAGAGGTGTTCTATTTCCAGAGTGTGTACTACTTGAAAATCCATATATATTTTCTCCATCAGGATGGATCTGTAAGCTAGTTGTTGGTTGGGGACTAATTGGTTCGTAACAGGAGCGATAATTAGGAGGACCACCACAAGGTGTGGTTCTTGTACATGATGTAAAGTTTGAAAGTATCATATTGGGATCTCCTGGCGAAGTAGCACTAAGAGGAGATGGACAGCTGGGAGGAGTACAGTTTGAACATCTGTCAACATAACAAGTCCTACTAGAAGTTACGGAGCAATCATTAGTACAACTCAATGTAACAGAGCCATATCCATAGTTTGTTTCAGCATATGTAGGTCCACATGCAGGTGGCGTACATTGATTACAATAGCATGTACGAGATTCTATGCCACAAGATTCTATAGCATTGTTACATGAGAATGTAATACTTCCGTATCCTTGATTTGAGGTTTGATAGGTCGGTCCGCATGCAGGAGGATTACACCTAGTACAATAAAGTGATTCCGTTTTCAGTGCACAACCTTGACCACGACTACAAGAGGTTGTTTGTAAACTAGGATCTGTAGATTGTCTACCAGTATTAGTTAGAGTAGTTCCATTGGGAACATTTAGATTACAGTCTCTACAAAAGCATGATCTAGTGTTGCCAACACCACAAGCATTTGTACAATTTGTTGTAACAGTACTAACACCAAAGCCCAGATTGCTGTTACTCAAATCCGAGGGGCAGTTAGGTGGGGTACATTGATTACAATAGCATGTGCGATACTGGTATGCACAGCCGTTAAAACAAGACAGATTTAGTGAGCCAAAGCCTATATTAGTGTCAAAATATGTAGGACCACAATTGGGAGGAGTACATGTCAAGCAGTAGCAGTTTCTGGTATTATACCGGGGATCACATCCACTACCACGATCACAAGATGTTTGAGAATGATAATAACCTGTATTTGTTGTAGTTGTACCAGCAGGACATGCTGGAGGATCACAGTCATTACAAGGAGGGGATCCATAATTACAACAGCCAGCGAATCCATACACAACATTGTTTATACAATCACTATAGCTAGCATAAGTATCATAACCTCCATTACAAGCGGAATCAGTACCAGAACAGTTATAAGTTGTATACGCTGAACTACAATAACCTCTCTTCTTATTCCATACTCCATCAGTGATTCCTCCATATTGCGAACAGTAATATCCTGAAGAGCAACTGTATGAGTTAGCTTTTTCTACGCCAATATAGAAAAAGGGGACTAGTACAGAAAATACAAAAGAAAGTTTTAGTAATATTCTACTAATCTTCTTCATAAGGTTGCAGAATAACAAACATTAATTTCTCAGCTGCAGAGGATCTTTTCTCTACAAGTTTTGCCAGATATTCATCAATATCTTCCTCTAAAAAAAGTGATTCTAGGTCAAAATCAGAAATGCAAAATTGATGGAGAAGTAATATCCTTTCATCATATTTTTTACAAACTTCCATTAGTTTCTTTACATTCACCGAAGAATCTTTTTGTATATACAAAAAGCCAGCTGAATATTCTTTATCAAGGGAAATCAAATCAATATCTTTCGCTTCAAGGAGTTTATCTATATCCCCCCCTAATGAATAAAACGCAAGCGTTTTTGCATCCGTAGTAAGCGTAAAATTAGAACCTAAGGCAGAGATTTTTAAATCAAAAAGCATCTTTCCATCTTTAAAAGACTTATCTAGTACATTAACATCTGTAAATAACAAGAGAGAAATGTTTTCTAATCCTGGCAAATCAAATGGCTGAGTATAGTAACCCTTCCTTTTTATTTCAAGATCCGCCCGAGTAACGATATTATTTGTTTGCCAACCCCTATTCAAGAGATCTCTTATCAAAGGAGTAGACTCTGAATCTGAAAGAACTTTAATATGTAAACTCTTAAATCTAGCCTCTTTAAAAAGAGACCTGTTGTATACAAAACTCAGCTCAACAGGTAGCCTACCTTCTACTGTAATGTCTTCTATGGTAACTCCTAATATTTTTTGTGCTTCTTCGCATACCATTATATAATTCTGGTTGTTGTTACCCGGTAGTATTAATAGTCTTAAACAAATCGCACCATTCTCTCTCTTCTCAATACCTTCTAATAATGAATTACATACCATATTAATACTGCTGAGCTTACTTTCAATTTTACAATCAGAATAGAAATCGCCATATTTATCGAAACTGACATTGTTACCGTAGACTGAGTAGCAAATTGATAGAAAGATTATAAAGAAAGAGACCAGAACCGATCCAGATATTAACAAACTTTTTTTAGAATAATTCTTTAAAAACATATTTTTAAAATGGTTTAAATCCTACTTCTACTTTTACCATATCAATCGGATTACCTATCAGTGTACTACTAAATATTCCATATTTGGAGTGATGATTTACTACAAGAAGTGGATGAGTATTTCTGTAGTTAAGACCTAAATACCTATCCACAAAGATGCCTCCAAGACTTTGAATACCACCACTAACATACAAACCATCAAATGCGGGATCAGTGTTTATAGTCACACTACCATTTGCGAGTATATAAGCATTAAGTTCATCATATCCTATTGACCCACCAGAAGAATTCGCACCTGGATTTATTACAACATTCCCTGCTACAACGAATATACATGCATCATGATTGTAGTTACCATTGAGTATTTTATTGTTTATTATCAAATTCCCAGACACAAAGAAAATACCCTTACCGTTACATACAAATGGATTTGCGTCACCAACTGTCAAATTCCCACTCCTATCCAGAACCTTTATTCCTCCTGCTCCTAAGCTACCTATAAGGGTTGAGGTGTTTGGGTTTAATCTCTGCACTCCAGATATTCCTACTTCCCTTCTTTCAAATGTGTTTTTTACATCAGAGTAAAAATCAACTGCTCTGTAAGCTTTAAAGGAACTTACACTAAATGCTTTTGTAGTGTTACTCTTTGTAAGAACTGTAGGATTGCTTAATCCTGTTCCATACAATTCGGTAGACAGGTCTGCCATAGTAGGACTTATCTTATTCAGTAGAGCAACAGGATTCCACAAAGCAGGATCTTCGACGTTTTTTACCACAAAGTTAACACCCGTAGAAGAATACATTAGCCCTCCATATGTGATAATCCAACCTTCAAGGTTGTAAAGGAAGTATGATTGATTATAGTTACATGCATTATCAAAGGCAGTTACATAATAAATTAAGCTTCCTTCCCTATTTCCACCTATATTCATTTCTAAGCTACCATTCTTTGAAACTCCTCCAATATTTACTGCTCTAGCTATATATCCATTTGACATATGTCCAATTACGCTATTACCCTGAGGCTGTGGTAAGTAAGGATCTATAACGGTTTTGTTACCATCACTTGTAAGAACTATTTGAGTGATATTTTCTGCTTCTGTTACTCCATCAGATAGATAAGTATTTCCTACCAATCCAAAGATTCCTAGTAAATCACCAATATTCCATGAGAACTTAATTTTTGTTGGTCCAGTTACTTCTGAATTG
>CAYMBI010000040.1:0-5175 GCA_964388655.1 uncultured Candidatus Saccharibacteria bacterium
ATGATATTGTAGTGGGAACATTATATGACAATTTCTTTTCAATAAATGCAGACTCTTCTCTTAGAATAACTCTTTTGGTAAGTGAGGGAGTTTCAGAATACAAGGTATGTAAGAAAGATGCAAACGGAAATTATACCGATTGGATACGGGCAGGATATGTATCATACAAAGTAAATATGAATAGACCTGATGCACAAAGTATGTTAAAGATTATGGATGATATACTTCTTTCTTTTGAATATACAGGCAATCTTAGGTAGATATATTTAAAAGTCTAGTAGTTTTAGCAGGTACGGTAGAAAGATAATTAGTCCTAAAATGACTGATAGTAGTGCACTAAGCAGTACTGCTCCTGCGCTTACATCTTTGGCATACTTAATATTTACTCTGTATTCTTCGGAAACAGTATCACAAACTGCTTCTATTACACTATTAAACGCTTCTGAAATTAGTACTAAAGCTATTAAGAATCCAACAGCAATCCAGTCACTATGTGAGATCTTAAGTATGTATGCAAAGATAATCACCAAGACGGCAACAACTAATTGAATTCTAAAGTTTCTTTCATTCTTTACTATAGAGATTACACCTTCTATAGCGTGTTTCTGACTTTTTAAGATGCTTTGTGGTGTTCTAAATGTACTACCCATATGCTAGCTATTATACACAAAAGTTTGGAAATGTACTTAGTGTTTTACTCCTCAACTACAATAGTACCCGTCATATATAGATGTGGTGTACAGATGTAATCATATGTTCCTACCTCTGTGAATGTATAGCTAAAGGTTTGTCCTCTTCTAAGTAGTGGTCCTTTGAAGTCTCCATCTCCAGCTACATCATGTTGTACACTATCTTGGTTAGTCCATATGACTGTATCTCCAGGTTTAACGACAACCCTAGATGGAGAGTAGGCATAGTTTCGGATTGTAACATTGATAGTATTACTTGTTCCTTCTACTTCTTCTTGTTCGTCATTGTTCTCTTGTATATCTTCCTCCTGTATTTGCTGGTTAGGAATATCGTCTGTTCTAGTATCTCTTTGTGGAACAAAAAAGAGTAGTACAAGTACTATCCCTATTGCTACAACAAAGATTACAGAGAGGATAATTACCAGAACTTCTTTCATGTCTATTAATAAAACAATTTAATTATGATATCTTCATATCTTCACTATCAACAGGGTAATATCCCTGTAGAGTTGGTGGTAAATATTCTAAATTGTAACCTTCGGCTTGATGTAGTTTTCTTGCAAAGAGCTCCGTTTCTAATTCTCCCAACCCAATCCCCCAAAGATATTTAAAGCATTCACTGTTATCTTCCCCTGTAAATATTTCTACCAATCCTTGTGCTGTATCGATATCAAGGAAACCTGTTGCCCAATCTGTGAGTATCATATGTAATTGTTTTTAGAGACATATTCAACAACAGGTATGTGATATCTGACTAGTAGGTCTGCCAGTTCATTTGGGTTTGGACCTATTCCTTGGTTATTTTCATACATTTCTTCTAATTCATCTGCGAATTGAAAAAGAAGATGATTTAATTCATCCATATCCTTTATCATTGAAGAGTATATATTAAATTTATATATACAGACTTAATGCAAAAAGTACGTGTAGAAGTACTATTATTGAGAAGATGATTGCACTTATTTTGTGATATTTAAACATTTTAGGATGCCCCTTAGTCATTAATATTCCAGTCGCTATTTGTATTAGAAAGTATATTAATGCGAGTAGTCCAAGCCAAAATACAATTGGTTTCCCAAGTATTATAAATATCATGTATATATTTGATTAGCTTAATATTAATACAGTATACAATGTAGATTGAGAATGTTAAAGATTTAAGAATCTAAATATCTCATATACAAGTATTGCAGGCCATACTATTGCTTTAAGTATTCCTAATACTCCTATCCAAAATGTTGTCGCTGTAGATATGTAATATATTGCAGCCCCAATTAATCCTAATCCATACACTACGTTCCCTGATTGGTTAGCATAATTATGTTTTGACATATTAAAAAACACTTATATTCTTTAAAAGAAACATACAGTATATACAGAGTACATACTACTGCTATTACAGCAAATATTACTAAGTTGTCTTGAATGAATTCTGGAAAGTAAGAACCAATTATTGCACCTATGGAAAGTAGTGCAAATTTCAAGATTGCAATTTGTTTCCATGAGTATGTGTATGATTTAAAGAATTTCATACTTAAAAGAAAATAATTTAAATATCTTTAATCAACTCTAAAATATCTTTTTCTATTTCACTAGGTTCTACATTAGGGGCGTATCTTTTATATGGTTTTCCATCTTTGTCTATTAAGAACTTTGTAAAGTTCCACTTTATTGATGAACCCATTAATCCATCAGGTAGTTCGCCCTTGAGGTATGTAAATACAGGGTGTTCATTCTTACCATTCACATCTATCTTTTCTGAAAGAAGGAATGTTACTCCAAAGTTAAGTTTGCATACTTCGACCATATCTTCATTTGATTCAGGTTCTTGATTAAGGAATTGATTGGAGGGGAATCCAATTACTTCTAATCCTTTTCCTTTGTACTCTTGGTGTAATCTTTCTAAATCTTTAAATTGGTATGAGAAGCCACACTGTGTTGCAGTATTTACAATTAGTACTACTTTTCCTTTATAGTCATTCATCTTTATTTCATCGCCTGTGGTATTTTTAAATGTGAGGTCGTAAAAGCCCATATCTGATTTACTATTTAAGTTATTTGAATATACAGATACTCCTCTTAAAACTAATATTGTTAGGAGTAACATTAATGATGCAATTAAGATTGTTTTTTTCTTTTTAGACTCCATTTATTAGGGGTGAAAAATTAAAAGATGGTTATTTCTTTAATTAATGCTATGAATTCCCTATTTTACATCTACACTTGCAGGTACTGTTCCTACAAATTTAACTCCTTCTGGGGTAACAATTGCTTCTTTTATATTAGTGTAAACCGAAAGCTCTCTTGTTTTTGCTGTAATATTTTCAAGTAATCCAGCAATTGGCTCATTAAGGGATCGAGGTACTGTATATCCACCAATCTTTAAACTTTGTATGTCATAGCTTGCACTGTTTTGAGTAATTGAAGCACTTCCCTTTGCATACAAGGGGAGTGGGTCTGGTATGAATTTAAGGTATGTCTTTGCTTTGTTAATATCCTCTTGTGTATATCCAAGCATTTTTGCAAAGGATTCTGCTACAGGTATAGATATTGATGAAGATGCTTCTACTGTACCATCACTATTTATCCTTATCTGTGAATTTTTAAATGGTAAATCACTCCAATCTTTTTCCCATCCTGCTATCCATGAATTAATTTCACTTTGAGTAAATGTATGATCTAGTTCAATTCCTCCCTCAAAGACTAATTCTCCACTTTTTGGTGTTTCTCCCTTTAGATTGTTAACATAGCCAATGTCATCATAGAAAGAGTATATTTCATCAGGTGTTTCTCTTACTCCTAATTCTACTTGTTTGAATGCAGCATTTGTTAATGAGGGGACTTTACCACTTACAGTTAGGTATCCTATTCCTACAACAATCAATACAATTATTAACACAAAGAGGAGGATTTTCTTCATTTAGGGAAGTAAAAAATATTAGTGTGTTAAATTAATGATATATGTAGAAGTTAAAAATGTAAATATTTAGATAGAAGTTTAGAATATATTTTGCTTACTCAAACATACTAATATATATTATAGGTATGAGAATAGAGAAGACATATTGCCGTGAAGGTATAAGTTCTAGAAGAATTTTTAAAGGAGTAGTAGTATCTCTTGTGCTACTCTTAACTAGTACAGTCATATTCAACCACTTTACATCTTTTCTTCCTAATTATTACTTTCCAGAAGTTGAAGTAAGTACTGAAGAGGAAAAGAAAGAAGTAATGGGTATTAAGAGTGAAGATACTGAGGTTGTAGAAGGGTATAGGGGGGAGTTAAAGGAGTATATAGAGATGGTGGAATTTGATATAGAGATAGTAAATACATTCTTCCTACTAATGGAGAGAGATATATTAGGAACAAAGGGCTATCTTGAAGCTTTAAACTTTATTGGTACTAGTTGTAAGTTTTCTGTATAATCCATATGAGAAAAGTAATATCCCCTATACAGAACTAATTGAGAAGGTAGAGAGATTAGAAGGGTTATCTATATCTTTTTGTAATGATTTAAGACAATCAACTGAGATTGGTTTGAATATGATAGAGTCTGATGATTTTGATTCTGCTGCTAGAGATTTAGAAAGGGTAAGGGATTTTAATAGTCTTGCATACAACAAGAGTTTAATGATTAATCAATTATGTAAAGAGATAGAGGTTAGTGTAGGGAATTATTAAAAGAGTAGGGGTTACAATATTTTTATAATGATTCTTCTCATGATATAATTAGCAATTAAATTCTTCTATATGTGCTATATATGGCAGATAAGTTATGCGATATTTGTAAAAAGAGGGAAGCTACACAAAAAGTTACAGTTATACAGGGAGACAGTAGAAAAGTAATGTATCTTTGCGATCAAGATTATTTAAAGATGCGCAACAGGGGGTACAGTTCACCATATGATTCTCTTTTTGGTAGAAATTCTATAGATATGTTCGGGGATATCGATGATATTTGGGACAATGCCTCTTATGATAATGCAAGCTATTCGACTGACAGAGAGGAAACAAATATTGAGGACTATCTATCAGAGCATGCGAAAGAGATTGTTCAAAAAGCTGCAGAGACAACAATTAATTTTGGACGCAAAGAGATAGACACAGAACATTTGCTTTACGCATTAATGGATAGCGATGTTACTACTGAAATACTCAAACAATTCAAGCTAAACCCCAAAGATTTGAAAGGATATGTTGAGGCAAATGCTCCAAAGGGCAGTGTAAAAGAATCAGATTCAGACAGAGTAGAGATTAGTGTTTCTCCAAGGGTTAAATCAGTTTTAGAAAATGCTTTTACAATATCTAGAGAACTGGGTCATGGATATATTGGGCCTGAGCACCTATTAGTTGCCCTTTCTGAAGAGAACGAGGGTATGGCAAGTGATGTGTTGAGAAAATATGGTCTTACTCCTCAGTCTCTGAGGCAGAAGACAATTAAAGTTGTTGGTAAAGGTGCAAAAGAGGGTAGGTTGGAGTCAAAAACAA
>CAYMBI010000041.1:0-5169 GCA_964388655.1 uncultured Candidatus Saccharibacteria bacterium
AAGATTGGAAAAAGAGATAAAAGAAAAAACTGCTCAAAAGGAAGAACTTGAAGAGAAATGGCGAACTGAAAAGGGAGTAACATCAAGAATAGTATTGGCAAAGCATGTTGCAGAAATAGTATCTAATTTAACTGGTATTCCGGTAAGTGAATTGACACAAGAAGAAAGGGAGAAGTTGTTAAAAATGGAAGAGCGTCTTCACGAAAGGGTCGTTGGGCAAGAGGAAGCTGTAAAGGCGGTATCAAATGCTGTAAGAATGAATAGGGCAGGGCTTACGGAAGGTAATCGTCCTATTGCAAACTTTATGTTTTTAGGACCTACAGGAGTTGGTAAAACGGAGCTTGCAAAAGCTGTTGCATGGACAGTGTTTGGTGATGAAGAGGCAATTATTAGGATTGATATGAGTGAATATATGGAGAGACATGCAGTAAGTAGGTTAATTGGCTCCCCTCCTGGTTATGTTGGATATGAAGAAGGAGGTCAGTTAACAGAGGCAGTCAGACGCCATCCTTATAGTGTAATTTTGTTGGATGAAATAGAGAAAGCACATCCTGATGTCCACAATATTTTGCTTCAGGTATTTGATGATGGTCGTTTAACAGATGGCAAGGGTAGGGTTGTAGATTTTACTAATACAATAATTATAGCTACAAGTAATGTAGGAGCAAAGCTTATATATGATAGTTTGTCATCACCCGAGGGTAAAAAAGAAACGTATTCAGAGCTAAAAAACAAAGTCATTGAGCAATTGAGGGAGTATTTTAGACCTGAGTTCTTAAATCGTATCGATGAGATTATTCTTTTTGAGCCATTGAGTCAGGAGCAGATCAGACAAATAGTTGTTTTACAATTGGAGAAAGTAAAAAGGTTAGCTAGAGGGCAGGGTGTGGAATTGCAAATAGAGGAATCAGTAATAGATTATCTTGCAAAAATTGGATATCATCCCGAATATGGAGCTCGTGAACTAAAAAGATGTATTAGAACAGAAATTGAAAATCTTCTTGCATCAAAGATGCTCTCTGGAGAAATTCAGAAAGGAAAAAGTGTAAAAATCTCATATGAGAATAATTCTGTTATTTTTCAACCATTGAAAAAGAGTAGTAAGAAGAAAGAATAACCCCTATAGGATTATGATACGGGGTATTGACAATTAGCACTCTCGGTGCTAAACTACTAATGGTAGACAATTAAGGAATTTCGAAAGAGATGCCTTTCTTTGTTTGCTAAATCTCTTTTGAATTCCCCAAAGTTTACTGCACTTTATATTACTTAATTAACTTTAAGTATTATGAAGGGTGCTCTTACATAGTGGCAAAATCCCTTGCCACAGCTATTTTAAAAATTTTAAAAGTGTGTTAATTCAGATAAAATCTGAATTGTTACTGAATATCTATTCAGTACCTTATTTGGATTTTATTTTTAAAAGCCCCGATCCCCTGGCTTTTAAAAGATAAGGGGAGAACAATTTAATATATTTAAATTGTAAAGGAATTAGGCTTATGAAGATAATAAAGAAGGAAGAGAACAACAGTCAGTTATCAAACACTGTTTACTCTCCAGTAAGGGGTTTGCTTGAGGACTTCTTTAGAATGCCTTCCTTAATGGATGAGATGTTTAGTAGAACAATTATGCCTAACTACAGCACTTTGAATGCTGATATTTGGGAGGAGGATGACAACTTCTTCGTAAAAATGGCTCTTCCTGGAGTATCCAAAGATGATGTAGTTATTGAAATTGAATCTGATGTAATTAGAATTCAGGGTGGTAAGAAAGTTGTAGAAGAGGATGAGAAAAACAGGAAGTACTACTTCAGAAGTATGGATACTTACTTTGAGCAAACATTCAACCTTCCAAAGGTAGTAGATGCTGAAAAGGCAGAGGCTAAGTTCAAGGATGGTGTTCTTGAAGTTAAGTTACCAAAAGCAGAGGCTTACAAACCTAAGAGAATTTCTATCAAAGGGGAGTAATACACATATGGAAAGCGACAGTAATGTCGCTTTCTTTTTTATATAAATATTTTTAAATATATTTTTGATCTACTGGGTCTTGTAGCAACTTTGAAGATGTGGCGGGATATGTGGGTCTGGAAACAAAAATAATGGCAGGGAGTTTTTATACTTTTCTTTTCTCAATTATCTGATATATATCATTTCTAATTTTTTCAGTATTTTTAACATCTGTACTTTGTATCCTAAGTAGAGGCATATTAGCTTCTTGAAAAAGTCTTTCTATTAAATTATCTCTATATCTCCTATCATTTCTCGAATGAGAGCTATCATCTAACTCTATTGCTAGAAGAGGTGATAGATATATTTCGTCACAGATTACATAGTCTATGGATTTTCTTTGTATATGGCTTAGAGCCCCTTTCCAGTCCTGTCCTATTACTTTATTATCTAATATTGAATCTAAGTGTATCTGTGGGAATATGTAATATTGATTATCTAATATACGGTCTAGAGTTTTAAAGAAATCTGATTCGGGTTTTGATCCAAAGTGTATCTTTTGTGCCGGTGATGGTGAGATGTTCTGTGTCCTACCGAATGGGAAGATATCTACATGTTCAAGGGTCACAAAAGATGACGATTTGCTTGCTAGCACCTTTATCGTTGGTAAAGTATTAGATGAAAAGGTTGAGGTTGATCCTGTTCAAGTCGAAAATTTAAGGCATCTCAATGTCATGTTTTATGGCCAATGCGAAGATTGTTTCGCAAAATGGTATTGCATGGGGGGATGTCATAACACAAGACTTTTGAATGATGGTGTGATGCCAGAGAACCATTGTGTTTTGGAAAAAGCATTTCTCTGGACAAACTTGATTAAAGTTGTTGACTCTAATTGAAAGGAGGTGAGAATCATGGCTGAACTGTTTGGTAATGTTGTAGTTCTGGCAGAAGCTGACACTACAGTTGCAAACTGCAATCCCGAATGTTATGGCGATTGCCAAGACGATTGTGACTGCTACTGTGAAAGTTACTGCACAGACGATGATGACTGGGATTAGCATTTATGCTATCCTAATTGCATCCAACTAACCCTCTGGGGGTAAAAACACTTTACTCCCAGAGGCAATTCTTAAAAAAATGAAAATATCTGTACAGACAAATAAAAACGTAATTTTCTTTGAAACTTTAATATCTTTTATTAATAATGATGAGAAACTTCATCCACTAGGTAAGAAAATAATAGAAGAGTTTAAAGACATAAAGAAAATAAAATCTTTCGAAGAATTCCAGAAGAATATTAAAGAAAAGAGAGCACCTTCTCATCCCTGGCAATATATCTTCCTGTCGATTAACCTAAATGATGATCTTACTCCTAAATCTCTCTCTCCAGTAGATGGATTTGGTCCTAACAGGGAGAAGTCATATATGGAAAATATCTACCCCATTGTAAAGAAAATACATACAGAATGTAATTTTGAGGAAATATATAAAAAGAAAATACTTCCTGAATATAAGGTTGTAGCTCAAGATATTCAGCAACTTTTAGACAAAAGAAATCCAGGAGATGTTTTAGAAGATTTTTGGAGTAACCAGTTGAATACAAAGCTAATCTTTATACCAGATCCTTTACGAGTAGGAGGAGGAAGTGGTGTCTCGAGAGGAAAGGAATTTTATTCAATAACAGGGACAGTAGAGACTGAGAAGGGTATTATCTTTAAAGATTCTCATATGATATCTAATCTGCTACATGAATATTCGCACTCGTTTTTCAAAACATATCTTTACAAAAGTGAAGACTTGTTTAAGAAAAACGAAGAAATTTGTAAAACTTTATTTGAAAGAATAAAGGAGGATAAAGAGAGTGAGGTATTTAAGAATTATGGGAAACCTACAATATATTTTGAGGAGACTTTTATTAGAGCAGTACAAATTCTCCTAAGTAAGAGGTTTTTTGAGAAGGCTATGAACAAAGATATGCAAAGCAAGGCTTTGGAACAATTAAGAAAGAGGAAAAAGGAAGGATTTATTTTTATTGAAAAATTCTACAAGGAATTAGAGAATAATCAAAAACCTATGGATTCATATATCAAAGTTCTAGAGAATATTGTAAATAATTAGAGGTATTTTCTTATCCACAGAAGATAGCTAACGGAAACGAGAATGGAACGGAAGTGTTTTTTCATTGAACATCAGAATTCCTGTACTACAAAAGGCTTTCACCTTCGAACCTAGGGGTTGTAAAAACTGGTCTAAAAGTGGGTATTTTCATCCACCAGGATGTGAAAATGAAATAATGAAATTTAGGGACTATTTTACGAAGCAACCAAGGGATTCCTAAAGGTAGTGGACGGGTCTTGTCGCAACCTTGAAAGAATGGCGGAATGGACAGGACTCGAACGGAACTAGGAAATAGACAAGAAGTTAAAGGATTACTTCAATCCAAGGTTCGAGCATCATCTACTATGTGAACAGGTCATGTAAGATGTACCTAAAATAGGAAACTATTTCTACAACATACGCAAAACCGTATCCTTTGGAAATAAAACTACTTTAATATATAAAAACTGTTCTTAGTAATACCCTGTTTCTCTAAATAACCCTTTGACACAAGACTGTCTAAAAGATTAAAAGCCTGTTGTCTTGAAATATTTAAATCTTTAGAAACATCAGAAGAAGTAATCTCTTTGTACTTCTTTATTAATTCCAATACATCCTTTTCCCTATTTGTAGGTCTCATATCAAAAGATATACTCTTTAATCCTTCCGCTATCTTAGCAAGTGCAGATTGTAAGGAATATTTAACACCATCTGTAAAGTACTCCAACCATTCTGTCTTATCTCCACTATCTGCAGAGTGTAGTGAATCAGAATACTGAATTCTATCTATATCATAGTAATCATCAAGTACAAAATATTTATTTATCTTGTATCCTAACCTGTCCAGAAGAAGGGTAGTGCTTAATCTACAAACTCTACCATTACCATCTACAAATGGATGAATATATACAAACTCATGATGGTATATACCTGCTTTTAAAATGGGTAATTCTTCTGAAATGTTTGTCCAATCTACTAATTCTTCCAACAGTTTTGTTATTTCTTTTCTAGTATGTTTGGGTGGTTCATGTTTAATAACAATATTTCCATCAGAAGCAGGATTTTCAACTACAACTTCCCTATTTCTAATCTCTCCTCCTATTTGATCCTCAACCCCTACTAATAG
>CAYMBI010000042.1:0-5037 GCA_964388655.1 uncultured Candidatus Saccharibacteria bacterium
TGCAACCTGCATACCTGCATTGGCTACAGCAAAGGCTGCTCTCATTGCAATCTCTGTTTTTCCGAAACCTACATCTCCCACAAGTAATCGATCCATTGGTTTCTCCTTTTGCAAATCCAAAGAAATATTCTTCGTCGCAATGTATTGATCCTCTGTATCTGTAAATTCAAATTCATTAGCAAATTGCCAATACTCATCAACACTTTTTTGATCATTTAGAATCTTAATTCCCTTGGAGATTTCTCTTAGAGCATATATTTGTAAAAGTTCTTGAGCGATTTTTTCTACATCTTCCTTTGCTTTAGAAGATACCCTACTCCAAAGACCACTGTTTAGACCAGTTAGTCTGGGTTGATACTTACCACTAGAGACATATTTCATGATCTTGGATGAGGCAGACAAAGGTATATACAACCTATCATTTCCTGCATACGCTATTTCTATATATTGCGACCCCTCTCTTTCAATTATATCTACAAATTTCCCAATTCCATGATCTTCATGTACAACAAAATCCCCCGGAATTATCTTCTTTAAAATTTCTACAGATGATGGATCAATTTTCTTACTCTTGTATTCGTTTCCCAAATCAAACTCTCCTAATACTTCCCTATCTGTAAGCAAAAGTATTTTACTTGGTTCATATACAAAACCAAAGCTAAGAGAGGCTTCTACAGGGTTAGCTGCCTCATATACCCTATCTATACCATTTACACTTCCTTCATGCCTTAAAATATTTTTCGATATGTACCATATTTCATATCCTCTTCTTTTGTAATCATTAAGAATATTTATACTTGTTTTTTTGCCAGTGTATATATTCAGATTAGGAAGTTTCCCAATACCGATATCAACAAAATCCTGCTGAAAAGCATCTTTTGCATTTCTTAAAAGTAACATATCTTTACTACTCTCATTTGCAACCACTCCATGTGTATTATCAACAATTCTCACAAAATCAACGCTTTCTACCTTCTTTCTACTTCCTGGTTCTAGTCTTTCAATACTCTCAACATCATTTCCAGAGAGAATTACTCTAAAGATATTTTTAGAACTGAAAGGCCACAGGATTACAGTATCACCTAAGACAGATATTTCTCCAGTATTCCATACTCTCTCTACATTTATATATCCCAGCTCAATATACTGATTAATATCCCACCTATCACCTACTTTAAGAGAACGAAACTTAGGGCCGTATTCACTATCGAGAGGTAATATACAGACTGCTCTCTTAAGTTTTAACCCTATTAATTCTGCTACTAATTCCTCATATTCTTTCGGTATGTATACTACAGATTGAGTTGTTAGTTGAGGTACTTTAAATTTCTTTTCAAAATCTGAAAGAAATGTTTTAATCATGACAGGTAATTCTATCAAGGAAGTGTATAATTAGAAAGTAGTTTAATTTAAATCCAAAGTTCAATGTTTATCGCACATGGACCACTCTCGTTCATTTTGAACGAAAAAATTCAGAAAAAAGAGATTGAGAAATTAACACCAGGAGAACATATTGGGATTGCTCTTTTAAGCTTGTTCTTTGGAATATTACCAGACTTTGATTTGTTACTGTTGAGTATGACAAAGTTTCCCCCTTTTCAACATCACCAAGCTTTTACACACAGCTTACTCTTTTGGATACTACTTTGGTTATTTCTTAGAGTTTTAATATATTTTTTCAAGAATATTACCAAAGGTAAATACAAGAAGGCTTTAAGTGATACCTTCTTCGGTGTATTACACAAAGCGTTTCTGATAGGGACTATGTCACATCTTTTTGGTGATATATTGTTCTCTTACTCTCAGATATTGCTTCCTTTGCAGATGGAAGTAACAATTCTAGGAGATATATTTAGTAAGAATTACTTTAGTGGACACTTCTTTACTGTAAGCATGACATTAGAGATCCTTATCGTAATATTTTTCACATACCTTCTTTACAAAATATTCTTTAAACAAAGCAAACTTTTTGAATATTGCCTATTCATACTCGCAGGTATTTCCACAGTTCTTCTCTTTTTAAATATGTATATCTCACTTAACACCTACAACAAGGCAATACATTTTCAAAATGGGATAGTAGTGTATGACCAAGATTTTGACAGTATAATTGATTATCAGGATTCTGATACTGATAATGATGGATTAAACAATATCGAAAGTATACAAAGAAGCAAACTAGCTTTTGATGTTAGGGAAATATTAGATGGTAAGTACTTAACATCAAGTGGTGATTCTCTTTGGAGTAGATATATTCATTTGCATGGAGGATTAAATTCCTACAAGTTAATATCGCAAGCATTCTTTGAACAAAACAGACCAATAGAACCAGTTTTGAGAGAGTTTGCTCTTAAAGAGTACAATATTAGAGGATATGATATACCATACTCATATTCTGACTTACTTTATAGATATTTTAAACAAAATGTCCTTTTGAAGGATTTTAATGTTAATGTTGAAAGTGGAAGCATCTTTTTTGTTATTGATGGAGAAAAAGTTTTAAATATGGGGATAGTATTGGACAACAATATGGTTGGTATAGTGCTTGAAGAAGACAAAAGAACAAGATTACATACACTAGCATCAATTAAGGAAATGTATTCCCAATATACTATTTTAGTGGAAAAATAGTGGAGAGGAGCTCTTGAGCTGCAATTTTGGTTGCAAAGAGAAGCTCATCATACTCTTTCTTTGAGTATTTCCTTATTACGTACTCTTCCCCAGGAATATTTCTGTCTCCTCTATTCTCAATCCCTATTCTCACTCTCCAAAAATCCGTCGAACCAAGTGCTTGCTCTACGCTTAGTACTCCATTGTGACCTTTAGGTGATTTCTCTCTTTGTATTTTGTATTTGCCTAGTTGAATATCTAAATCATCATGTAGAAGTACAAACTGATCAACATTGAATTTTTTCATAATTGATTTTACTGCACTACCTGACTTGTTCATGTATGTAAGAGGTTTTTGTAATATACAAATCAATTCTCCTCCCTCTTTTACTTTTGATATTTCTGAATGAAAGAGTTTCTCTTCATTTTCCCAGTCTGATACATCATATCCTTTCTCAAAAATGTTTCTTTTCAATGATTCCAAGCAAAGAAAACCTGCATTGTGGGGTGTATACTCATATTCTTTTCCAGGATTGCCCAAGCCTGTGATTAGCAACATATTTTTTTAAATCTTACAAGTAATTCTTCCTGTAGAAGAAACATTTTCTCGTTAGGAGAATCATTCATACTTTCTGTATGATCTTGTCCTAGTATATGTAATGTACCATGAATTATCAATCTAAGTATTTCTTCCTCAAAAGCGTCACCTTGGAAAGATTTATATACATACTCTGGAGATATATATATTTCCCCTTTTCTTCCATCTTCAATATTGAAAGATAGTACATCGGTTGGAGCATCAATCTCCCTATATCTTTTGTTTAAATCTTGGATGTATTCAGGTTCAACAAACACAATGTTTATTTCTTCTAAGGAATATTCAGAGAATATTCTTTCATAAGCCTTCTCTATATCGTCAAAAGAGATACTAAAGGTAGGCTCTACTTCACAAATTAATTCTTTATTAAATATTTGTAAAGATATTTCCTTCATTAAGAAAGTAATTCTTGAACTATTTCTCTAACCATGTTCCCATCTGCCTGTCCGTTTAGTTCTTTCATCGCAATACCCATTACCCTGCCCATATCTCGCATATCTTTGGCATTTGATGTTTCGATAGCCTTCTTTACAATCTCTCTGACCTTAGATTCATCTAAGAGTGCTGGTAAGTATTTTTCTATTACCTTCAGTTGTGACTTTTCTTTCTCAACTAGGTCCTCCCTATTCATTTTTGTGAATTCATTTATGGAGTCTTGAATCTTCTTACTCTCTTTTCTGATTACTTTAACAATTTCTTCTTCTGTAAGTTTCTCTCCTTTGGAAATTTCTTCATTCTTAACTACAGCCAAAACCATTTTGAGGATTTCAGATTCCGAAGTATTACCTGCCTTACTAGCAGAAAACATATCTTTACGAATATCGTCTGAAAGAGGCATATTAAAAAGGTAAAAATTTACTTAGCTCGCCTTCTTGCAGCTCTTCTTCTTCTCTTCATTTTAGCCCACTCTCTTCTTTTTTGGATCTCTAAATCAGATTTCTTTATTCTATATACCTTCTCTCTGTATGTTTCCAAAATCTTTTCCCTCATTACTTCTCTATGAAGTCTTTTGAGTGCACTATCTATATTTTCGTTGGCATGAACTATTACAGCCATTAGGTTTATACTTTAAATTAAAGCGATTGGATTATATCACAGATTTTTACTTGTTTGCTACTTTCTTCTCAAAATTTTCCCTATATTTGTAATTTGGAGCTTTCTTTTGCATTATGAATATTCCGTTTGGAGCGTTGTAAATCAATACCCCAAAGAATACTAATGCAAATCCTGCAATTATCCTTGATATTGTAGTATCAAATATTCCCGTTTGTGGTACTTCTCCTGGCTGCTCAGGTTCTTCCCCTATTTCACAATCTGCAGTTATGTTTGCAGTTGCAACAATTGATGATGAACCAACAGGAGTTAAGGTTACAGTGTTTGCATATGTATCAAAATTATCCTTATCAATTACCACCTTATACGTATATGTCTTCGTTGCTCCTGCAGCAATAGAAAGCGCTGGACTAAAGGTCCATGTAATTTTCTTGTTGGCATATATTCCTGGTGAAGTAATTGAAGATGTTTGTACAAAGCTATCTTGAACTTTACTATCCATTACATCCTCAATCTTAGTAATTGTACCAGCTCCATTACCAGTATTTTTCACTGTAATTGTATATGTAAGTTCTGATTTAGGATTTGTAGTTCCAGCATCGATACACTGTTCTACAACTCCTTTTGTAATACTCCAGTTAGGATTTGTTTGCTGAGGGAGCACAGTGAAAGTTGTACTTAGTGCACATGCAGCACTTGCAGCCCCCTTTTTGTCTTTCCAAGACATAGTGATTTCATAGTTACCGGGTTGTAATCTGTTACTTGCATTGCTTAAC
>CAYMBI010000043.1:0-4956 GCA_964388655.1 uncultured Candidatus Saccharibacteria bacterium
CGAAGATATTCAAGTTGTAGCAGGAGATAAGACATTAGAAATAGGTGACAAAGGAACGTATATATCTCCGGGAAATATCGTTCCTTCTACATACAAAACTTCCGAAAAATTTGAAATAAAAGCAATAAAAATGAGAGGGATACTTTCCAACGGTATGCTTTGTTCAGAGAAAGAACTTAATATTGGTCCTGATCATACAAGGGTATTAAAACTAGAAACTAATGCTCCCGTTGGAGAAAGTTTTGCTACATATTTTGGCTTCGATGATACTGTTATTGACATCGAAAACAAAGCATTAACAAACAGAGGAGATCTTTTTGGAATAATAGGACTAGCTAGAGAAATAGCAGGAGCGAAGAATGTTAAATTTAAAAGTCCTGACTGGTATAAGGGAGAAATATATACTGCAGAAGGAGAAGATATCGAACTAGATATAGAAAATAGAGCAGAGAATTTGTGTCCAAGATATGTGGGTGTAGTAATCGACAACATCACTGTAAAAGAATCTCCTGTCTGGCTTAAATCTATACTATTAAAATCTGG
The DNA here is from genome assembly GCA_964388655.1 of uncultured Candidatus Saccharibacteria bacterium. Taxonomy (GTDB): domain Bacteria; phylum Patescibacteriota; class Dojkabacteria; order SC72; family SC72; genus UBA5209. The sequence goes on from CAYMBI010000043.1 coordinate 544, forward strand.
TATTAGACCAATAAATAATATTGTAGATATCACCAATTACCTATCAATATTAGTAGGACAACCACTACATGCTTTTGACTATGACAAAGTTCTAGAGAAGGACATTAGTAGCAACGGGAAAGCAAAGATTACAGTAAGATTAGCAAAAGAAGGTGAAACTATTCATACCCTCGATAATAATTTAGTAACACTTAACAGCAATACCCTAGTTATTGCAGACAGTACAAACCCAATAGCAATTGCAGGTGTAATAGGGGGGCTTGATACAGAAATAGATAGCAGTACAAAAAGAATAATTTTAGAATCTGCGAATTTTGATAGATTCAATATAAGAAAGACCTCTATGTCACTGGGCATTTTCACTGATGCGGTAACTCGATTTACAAAAGCGCTAGATCCAAACCAATGCAAATATGTTCTTCAATATGCATGCACTTTGATTAAGGAACTCTCAGGTGGAAAATTAGCAAGTAAAATAGTAGATATTTATCCAGAAAGAATAGAGCCAAAAATCATAACTCTTTCAATTTCTAAACTTAATGAGCATCTTGGAACTAGTTTAACAAAAGAAGATATTACTAACATTTTAGAAAATATTGAATACAATATATCCGAAAACAATGAAAGTGATGATTTCCTCACTGTATTAGCACCTACATTTAGAACGGATGTTTCTATTCCAGAAGACATACATGAGGACATTGGAAGGATATATGGATATGAAAATATATTACCAAAGCTTCCATTAAGAGATGTCTCTGCACCAAACAAGAACAAAATTTTATATATTAAATCAAAGATTAGGAGTGTATTAAGTAATTCTGGAGCCAATGAAATAATTACATACAGTTTTGTAAGTAAAGATTTAATAGAAAAAAGCAATCAGGATGTTAACTTGGCATTTCATTTAAAGAATGCGCTTTCTCCAGATTTGGCCTTCATGAGAACCTCTTTACTTACTTCAATGCTTTCAAAGGCACAAGAAAACATTCAAAGAAATATACCAACCTTTTGTATGTATGAATTCAATATTGCGCATCAAAAGGGTAATATGGATAAATTTGAATTACCACAAGAGCAATGGAATATGTCGTTACTTTTCTCTACTAGAGAAGATATTCTGGATGGAAACCCGTACTATCAAGTTAAAAGATATATAGAGAAAGTGTTTAACTCACTTGGAATTGATGGAATTGAGTACAGGTTAATTAGTAAATCCTCTGAAAGAAACCTACCTTTATGGATAATGAATTTAATTCCTACATTCAATGACAAAGGTAGCGCACTTATTGTCTACAAAGATAATATAATCGGAATTATTGGGGACTTTAAGAAAGAGGTTAAAGAAAACTTTAAACTACCTACATATACTGCTGGTTTAGAAATTAATATTGAAAAGTTAGCTAAGTATAAAGGACATAGGAAAAGAATTAGTAATACCTCTAAGTACCCAGCAATAACACAAGATGTAACGATACAGGTTGAAAAGGATATGGAATACAAAGACTTAGAAAAGATTCTTTATAGAGAAATTGATAGTAACAGTAGAAAAGCTCATATAAAATGTCTAGATATATATGCTAAGGATACTACAAAGAAAAATATTACTGTAAGGATTTCTATAGAGCATATGGAAAAAACACTTAGTGATAAGGATTTTGAACAAATAATAGAAAAGATAAACAAAGCATTTAGTAAGTAATCGTTATTGGAGCACTCTGATATGTTTGCCCTCCAGATGCTGCAGAAGCATAGATAGAATAATTCCCTCTTGATACCGTCTGTTCAAGTTGCCACATTACACTCCATCCATTGTTGCCATTGTTGTCAGTTAAGGTTCTACTGTATCCTCCTCCAACTTTAGAGATTAAAAAATTTACCTGGGAAGGATTAATCCCTGTTATTGATGCCTCTATTGGTACTGGAAAAGAAGAAATGGAACTACCATTCCCTGGCCTAATTATATTTATCGATACAGCAGGAGCTGTTACAGAAAACGGTATACTCTTTGAAGTTGTTTTGTCATAGTTATCTTTTACAAAAATGGTGAGTGTATGATTACCAATATTCAATCCTGCTAAATTGTAATTAATAGTAAATTGACCACTACTTAATGAAGCAGGGATATTAGATCCATCTACTGAAACAGTAAACTCTTTTACTGACTCTAATACCCTTACACTACCCTTAATTTCCATACTCTCATTCTGTTTGAACTGTTGATTCGCTGTAGGCTTCTCAACCTCTATTACAGGTGAATTTCCAGGACCCAATGGAAGTGTACATACACCAGAGCCAGGCTTTTCAAATATATAATGACTACCATCACCAGCTAAATAAGTCTGATATGCGTCCCTTTGCAGAGCATTTTCGAGCTTGAAAGTCATATACACCTTGTCTACAACCAAACCATACTGCCTTGCGGCCTCCAAATTTGTAGGTACAAGACCATTTAGAGTACAAATTGGTACAACCTCCCTAACATCTGGCTGAGGAGGTCTACCAGCTATATACACAGTGGCTTCTTTCTCACAATTAACTCCATCTGCAGGGACACCACCAGTATCTTTACATACCGCAGTAGAAAGAATACCCGCTGGTCTAGTAAAGGTCTCCACCTTATATCTATCTGCCAATCTGTTTACAATGCTGTGTGCGATAGGAAGTGGTACCGAAACTCCCCATGCGCCTGGAGTTACAGTATTGTCATTGTTACCTGCCCATACACCTACAACTAAGTTTTTGTGATACATCATTGCTGTTAAGTCCTTGGGCCCATCAGTAGTACCGGTTTTCATACAGATATTTACCCCCTTTACCCTTGTATATGCACCTCCAATTCTATCTCCGTGTCCACCTAAATCACATAGTATATAGTTAAGGAGGTATATTTCTTTTTCATCTATAACCTGCTTACCAGTGAAATCTACAACCTCTTTAAGAACATTACCCTTAGCATCTTCAACCTTAAGTACTGCCACAGTATCATGTCTTACTCCTTCATTTGCGAACACACCAAAAGCCGCGGTATGCTCAAGCAATTTCATCTCACCTGCGCCGAGTGCTAAAGATAATCCATAGTCTGCTTTGTTTTTAAGTGTTGTAATACCCAGCTTATCTGTTGTTTGCAAAAATGTATCTATACCTGCTAATTGAAGAGTATATACTGAAGGCAAATTTCTTGATCTACCAAGACCTTTTCTTGCAGTACCAATTCCTTCAAAACTTTTATCCCAGTTAAGTGGCTTGTAGTTACCAAAAGACATTGGAATATCAGGTGCTAATGTCCATGGTCCATACCCCTTTGAAAATGCGGCAAGATATACATATGGCTTTGCAGAAGAACCGACCTGCCTGTTACTTGTAGTAATATTTACATTCCCGTCAACCTTAGGATTTTCAACATTCCAATAGTCTACAGAGCCCACCATTGCCAGAATCTCTCCCGTCTTAGGATCCATAACAACAGCGGCACCATTATTTACTTTAAATGGGAGTCCATTTCTACCAATACCATTTCTTACTTCCTCTTCTGCTATCTCTTGAATAGAATAATCCAGTGTAGTAGTAACCTTAAGTCCTCCTCTTTCTACACGGTCAACACCATATTCAGCTTCTAACTGCTGTTTGACAAAAAATACAAAATGGGGTGCCTTAATATCTATTCTTCTTGTCCTATATGCTATCTCCTCATTCTTGGCTGCCTCTATCTCTTCTGAAGTAACACCTGTTAATTCTTTGTGTCTCAACATTTGATTAAGTACATATTCTTGTCTTACCTTGGCCATTTCAGGCTGTGTTCCAAAAAGAGGAGAATATCTACCAGGACTTTGTATCAACCCTGCGAGTAGGGCACTTTCAGCCAATGTTAAATCACTTACATTTTTACCAAAATATGCATTTGCAGCAGCCTGAAAACCATAGTTAACACCACCAAGAGGTATTTCATTCATGTACATCTGTAAAATTTCATCTTTCGTGAAAGTCTGCTCAACCTGCATTGTAATCAAAATTTCCTTAATTTTTCTAGAATATGTCTGCTCGTAAGCCTGTTCACCTAAAACATCAAAGAGAATAGTGTTTTTAACCAACTGTTGGGTAATTGTACTGGCACCTCTTACAATACCTCCCTTTCTCAAGTTCTGAAAAGCAGAACTTGCAATACTGAGGTAATCAATACCCTTATGCTGATAGAATTCTATGTCTTCAGCAGCAAGTACTGCCCATTTTGTATGCTCTGGTATCTTATCTATAGAAACGAATTCTCTGTTTTGATTACCATATACCGTATAGAGGAGCTGCCCATTTCTATCAAATATCTGAGTACTTTGATCTGAAGATCGCTCAACCAATTTATCTGGAGATGGGAGAGAATTCTGTAATCCTTTAAGATATACACCTACTGCTATCAAA
>CAYMBI010000044.1:0-4709 GCA_964388655.1 uncultured Candidatus Saccharibacteria bacterium
GTGGTTGAAGAGCTATCTGGTAGCAGGAGTACTGCTCATGGACTAGGTAATAGACTTGTAAAAACTATTAATCAAAACAAAAAGAATTACTTTACAACAATATCAGTAGGAGTACATGTTGCAAGAGTAGGAGATTTTGAAAGGTACCTTAACGATGAGAACAAACTAAGAAAAGAATGGGACAAAGCTATAGAAGTTGCTGACAAAATGGCATACAAAGCAAAAGAAAAAGGTCGTAATCAATTGGTATTTTCTAAGGAAATTTAGGAATTTCTCTCAATTAAATCAACAAAAGTCTCTTTATCCTGTAAACCAATCATTGTTTCAAGCAATTCACCATCCTTAAAAAGCATTACGGTTGGGATACTCATAATTCCATACTTAGCAGGAAACTCTCTCTCCTCATCTACGTTCATCTTGCAAACTTTTACCTTCTCTGCTAGTTCTTCAGACAATTCTTCAATGATAGGGCCTAACATCCTGCATGGACCACACCATGGTGCCCAGAAATCTACTAATACTAATCCTTTCGCGTCTAAAACTTCTTCTTTAAAGTTACTGTCTGTTACATGTACTAGAGCCATAATTGTATACACTTAATTTAGCTTCGTAATAGGCAATTCTGCATATTCCTAGTATAATTATACCATGAAAAGATTTAGATTGACTAGCAATAACTGGGACGAAGCAATAAAAGAGGCAGTAAAGGTATTAAATGAAGGAGGGCTTGTTGTATATCCGACAGAGACATGTTATGGTATTGCTGCCGATGCAACAAACGAGAGAGCCCTAAGTAAGTTGCTCTCATACAAAACATTCAGAGGTTCTAAACCAATATCTATTGCTGTAGCTAACAAAGAGATGGCAGCAAGGTATGTAGAGATAAATGAAATGGCAGAAAATATATACAAGAATTATCTTCCTGGACCAATAACTGTAGTATCTATGAGTAAAGGTATACTTAAACCGCCAGTTGTTTCTAAGCAAGGTTCTACTGGTATTAGAATACCTGATTACAAATTTACACTTAGATTGATTGAAACTTTTGGAAGACCAATTACGGCTACATCTGCAAATGTATCTTACAAACCACATCCGTACAGTATTGATCAATTGATCAAGGATTTGCCCAAGAAAAGTGCAACTCTTGTCGATCTATTCCTAGATGCTGGAGAATTACCAAAGAATGTTCCTTCTACAATACTAGATACAACTATGAATACACTTACGGTACTAAGAGAGGGGAAGCTAAAATTCGAAAATGCAATATTACAAAGTACTCTTTTGGAAGAAAAGATAACTAAGAAACCAGAACATACAAGTGAAATGGGAGAGTCCTTTACTAAAGAATACCTGAAGGATTTAGAAGGAAGTGTAGTAGTTGCACTAAGTGGAGAACTTGGTGCTGGCAAAACACAATTTACTAAAGGTATTGGAGTAGGACTTGGTGTAGAAGAACTAGTTAATTCTCCTACATACACAATCATAAATGAGTATGAATATGGTAATAAAGTATTAGCACATATGGATACATGGAGGCTAATGGATGAAGATGATTTGAACAGATCAGGTCTCATTGAACATCTCCAAAAAGGTAATATTGTAGTAATAGAGTGGGCAGACAAATTCTATCAAGAGTTGGAAGAGATATGTCGTCAAAGAAATATCCCCATGTACAAAGTTACTTTTAGATATATTTCAATTAAAGAAAGAGAGATAAAGATATATGGTACTAACTAAGGAGATATTAAAAGAGAAACCATTAATACTCGCAATAGATACAAGTTGTGATGATACATCTGTAGCGTTACTTAGGGGAAGGGAAGTACTAAGTAGTGAATTGTCATCACAGATAGAATTACATTCTGAATTCGGGGGAGTAGTTCCTGATTTAGCTAGAAGATTACATGAAGAGAATATTGAAGAGGTTTACAACAAAGCATTAAACAACAATCCTGGAATGATAAATAATGTTGATTACATAGCAGTAACGAAAGGTCCTGGATTAGCAATAGACTTAGAAGTAGGTATTAAGTTCGCAAAAGATTTGGCAAATAGGTATAACAAACCTTTTGTTCCTGTTAATCACATGGAAGGTCACCTTTTTTCATCTTTACTTCTTAACTCAAAGGGCAATGGGTTAGTAAGTGATGAGGAATTAGTAGATGCATTTCCTGCAATTGGTCTCCTTATGTCTGGTAAGCACACAGAAATAGTGTATGTAGAAGGTATAGGGGAATACAAAAAGCTAGGACAAACATTAGATGATGCTGCAGGAGAGGCATTTGATAAGGTGGGAAGGGTACTTAACTTAGGATATCCTGGCGGTCCTGTTGTAACGGAGTTTGCAAAAAGAGGTAAGGCCGGTGCCATTAAATTTACTACCCCGATGAAAAATTCTGGAGATTTAAACTTCAGCTATTCAGGTCTTAAAACAGCAGCTTTGTATAAGTCAAAAGAATTAAGAGAAAAAGGTATTCCTGAGAGAGAATGGATATATGATTTTTGTAGAGGATTTTTAGATGCTGTAATAGATTCTGTAGTTATTAAATTACAGTTAGCAATAGAGAGGCATCCAGAGGTAAAAACTGTATTCGTAGGAGGGGGAGTTTTTAACAGTGAGGAGATACTTAGAAAGGTTGGTATTACAGTTAGGTCTTACAATCTAAATTACTACTTTCCAGAAATAGAGTACAGGAGTGATAACGCAGCAATGATAGGTGTGAGTGCATATTTAAATATACTTCAGGGGAAGTATATTACAAACAAAGACGAAATAGAGAGAGTTGATAGAGATCCTAGACTTTCACTTTGACATTTTCAAAAGTAATAGAGTATAATCGCAGACCTTTTTCTAAGGGCGCTGGTAGGGAAGTTGGTATCCCGTTGGATTCTAAATCCAAAGATCGAAGGTTCGAGTCCTTCCCAGCGCGCCTTAAGCAGTAGGGGTGCATAAAGTGAGGTCTTCCTCCTCCTTGTCCTCCTTGGTACCTCTACTGCTTTTATTTCCCAAGATCGTTTTCAATAATTAGTAATCTGTTATATTTTGCTAATCTTTCCCCTCTGTCAGGGCCTCCAAATTTGGATTGTTGAGCAGGTGTCCCTACTACTAGGTCTGCAATAAAGTCATCATTTGTTTCTCCACTCCTGTGTGAGATTACAGCATTCATTCCATTCTCAACGGTTATCTTAATAGCTTCTAGTGTTTCAGTTACTGTACCAATTTGATTTAATTTTATTAATACAGCATTAATAGTTTTTTCATCTATACCTCGTTGAATTAGTTTTGTATTTGTTACAAGTATGTCATCTCCAACAACTTGGTATTTGTTACCAAATTCTTTTGTAAATTTCGTCCAATCATCCCATGCATTTTGATCCATAGGATCTTCGATAGAAAAGATAGGGTATCTTGAGTACCACTCTCTTTGTAAATCTAGCCATTCTGAGGCATTTAGTTTCTTATCCTCCCGCTTTAACTCATAAAGTTTTGTCTCTTTGTTAAAAAATTCAGAAGAAGCTACATCAAGAGCTAATTCGAATTTTCCTTCGTACCCTGCCTCTACTATTCCTTCCATTATCAAATCTAGGGCTTCTGTATTTGATTTTATCTCTTGTGGTATATATGCACCCTCAAATCCAACACCCACTGAGTATCCTTTGTCATCAAGAACATCGTGTAGAGAGTGAAATATTTCACTTCCTGCCCTAAGCTGTTCTTTGAAATTAGGGAATACATCTTCATTAGGTACAACCATGTATTCTTGAATATCCGTAGACCAGTTTCCATGCTTTGCTCCTTCCATTACTAGTATTTGTGGTTTTGGAAGTTTAAATTTATCTACTGAATATTCTTTATCCCAATATATCATTCCAATATATTCATACAGTTCTATACCAATCCTCTTGGCGGCTGCTCTGCAAAATGCCATTGAGCATGAAAGTATAGAGTTGCCTCCTAGTTTTGATTTGTTTTCTGTTCCATCTAGTTCTTTAAGAAAATAATCAAACTGTTTCTGGGATTCAAATTCCTTATCTATAACGGCATCTTTTATAGTTGTGTTTACAAACTCAAGTGCTTTTAGTACGCCTTTCCCATTGTATCTAGTTTTGTCACCATCTCTTAATTCCAACACTTCGTTGTCCCCTGTTGAGGCTCCACTTGGCACTTCTCCTCTGGCCTTGTCTCCGCTCCATAGTTCTACCTCAGTTGATATCGTTGGTATTCCTCTAGAATCTAATATCTCTATAGCGTGAACATTCTTTATTTTCATTTCATTCCTCTAAGCAATTTATTACTTGATTGTTGCATAAAGTAGTTTAGTAGGCAAGAAAAACTCATAGTAGTAGTTTAAATGGTATAATACGGGACTAAAATATTATGATTTCTAAATGGGGGACAAAAAAGATTTACCTGCATTGATAAAGGAATGGTTTGATCCAGATACATCTCCTACAGAAGATATTGTAGTTGAGGTGCAAGATGCTGTATTAGAAGAATTAGAGTATGAAAGTGTAAGTCAGGACGTATCAGAAGAATTGCAGATGGTTGGAATAGATTCAGTGGTAGAGGAAACTGTCGGGAATGATCCTTCTGCTTTAGATTTTCTTAAGGAGAAATTTCCTAGTCTTTTAGGTAATTGTAATTCTTGGAAGGATGTGTTTAAGGAGGCCTCTAGAATCTCAAGAGAGGTACACAAAGAATATTT
>CAYMBI010000045.1:0-4673 GCA_964388655.1 uncultured Candidatus Saccharibacteria bacterium
AGCCATAGGCAAAAGGTAGAAGATAAGTATTTGAAAGAAATATCTAAAATAGCACTAATTGTAGAGAATAAAGTAAGATTAGCACAAAATATAGAATGGGTATTAGCAGGAGGTAAGGTTTGGATACTTCAGAGTAAAGATCTCTATGAAAAATCATATGAACCTGCTGTGGTAATTGACAGTAGAGATTTTGATACATTGGCGGAAGTACTAAAATGGAGTATCGATAAATACTCTGGCATTGGTATGTTAGAGAGTAAGGCAGTTGAACACGCAAAAAAAATTGTACAAGGGAACAAGCATATTCCTTCTTTAACAGAAAAACTTATTAATATAGCCAAAAAACAAGTTGCGAGTAAGCCGAAGGTAGAGAATGTAACTATGGCAGAAAAAAAAGAGGATCTACTTGTTTCTGGTATTGGTGCAAGTTTTGGGCAGGCAGTTGGAAAGGTGATTCTTTTGGATAAAGACAAGGATATTGCTATTAGTAAAAATAATATCCTTGTCATTAAAAATTATGCCTCTGAAATGGAATCTTTGATAGTTCACTGTGGTGGTGTAATCATGGATACAGGTGGAGTTACAAGTGATACGGCGATTCTTTGTAGAGAGTTTGATATTCCTGCAGTTGTTGGCACTGAGAATGCTTCAAGTGTATTAAAGGATGGAGACATTGTAAGAATCGATGGTAATAGTGGAAGTGTATACAAAGAGAGAAGTGAGGAGGTTAAAGAGCAGGTGGAAAGTGAAGAAACTTCCCTACAACATCCTGTAGTGCAAGCATATAAAGAGGAGAATTTGGCAGGTATTGATTTGCTAAGAAGTGTCCAAGCTGATCCTGTTAAGGTAGAAAAAGTTTCCGGTTTGAAAATACCAAAAGATATGTCATTGGCCCCCTCTGCCACAAAGGTATTTGTTAATCCAACTGGAAAAGTGAATGAGATGATAGACTATGTTGGAAATTCTCATGGTCTAGTATATGTAGATTTGGATAAAATACTACTTTCAGTTGGAAGGCATACACTTGCGTTTGTTGAGGACAAGAAGTTTGTTGAGTACTCTAAAGATATCTCTGAAAAAATTTGCGAAGTGGTAGATTTGGCACAGGGTAACCAAGTAATACTTTCAATTGGATCTAGCACGGTAAGAGAATTTAGATCACTCACAAGAGGGAAAGAATTTGAATCCCATGATGTAGAAAATTCAGTACATGGATTACCACATTACATTGCGAACAAAGATCTTCTTAAGAGGGTATTAATGATTGTCAGAAGAGTCAGAAATGTTTACAAAAAGAGAAATGTTCATATAGCAATACATTCTCCTATGAATGGTTCCCTTATGAAAGAGTTTAAGAAGAGTCTTTCTGCCGTGGGTTTAAGAAGAACATCCACATTTGGAATATATGCAGTTATAGACAATCCTACTGAAGTAATACTTGCAGATGAGATATTTGAATCAAAGATTGATGGAGTTGTTCTTAATATGCCTAGGATAGTGAGGATAATGCAAGGCTTTGGAATGGATGAGGTCGATGCTAAGTATAATCTTGGTATAAATAGCTCATTTAAGATAGTTGATGCTATAAAAGATATTACAAGGAACACCTCTAGGCAAGTAATTGTTATGGCTGAGAACAATAAGGATTTAATAAAATACTGTGTTCAAATAGGTGTATATGGAATATCTGTGAACTACCAAGATATAAAAGAAAGTAGAAAACTGGTATCTGACGAGGAAGCGAAATTAATACTTGGTAAAAAATAACACTATATAGTTTTCACTATATATTCTCTTGTATAATATGCAATGGTAAGCGGAATAAAAGAGACTCCAATGATGAGTCAATATATGAAATTCAAGAGACAATATCCAGACAAGATTGTACTTTTTAGAATGGGTGATTTTTTCGAAACCTTTGGAGATGATGCAAAGATAACATCCAAGATATTAAACATTACTCTCACCTCAAGGGATAAAAATACGAATCCAACTCCTTTGGCTGGATTTCCTCATAAAGCGCTAGATCAATACCTCGCAAAGCTAATCAGTGCTGGTTACTGTGTAGTGATTGTTGATCAACTTGAGGATCCTAAATTAGCAAAAGGTATTGTTAAAAGAGGTGTTACAAGAATTGTAACTCCTGGGACTCTAGATGGTGAGAATGCAAGTGAGATAAAAAACAACTATCTCGTAGCATTTGCTTTTGATAGAAAAAACATTGGAGTAACACTTTGTGATGTCTCTACAGGAGAGTTGTTGTATGTACTTATTGATAATACAAAAAAGAACATAGAATCAGTTTTTACATCATATGAACCAGTAGAAGTATTAATTCTTGAAAATGAAAAGGAATTTTCATTCTCGAATATACCTGTTCAATTTATGAAGAAAGCATTAAATAACAAAGAGTATGCTAATACTAAGATAAAAGATTTTTTTGAAGTTAAAAATTTGGAATCTTTAGGACTAACAAATGAGAGTACCGTAAATACATCGTTAGCAATGGTATTGGAATATATTGAAGATACCCAATTAATGAATCCTAAGCATATTCAAAAGCCCAAAAAGATAAATCTCTCAGGTACTATGGTTTTAGATAAGTCAACAATTAGGAACTTGGAATTAGTAAATAATGCATATCGTGGTGATATTACGGATTCTCTCTTTAGTGTAATAGATTATACCTCCACATTAATGGGTAAAAGAATGCTTTACTCTTGGATTTTAAATCCATTGATTCAAAAAAAAGATATTGAGGAACGATTAAAGGTTGTTGATATTCTTTTTAACAATTTTGAGAGAGTAGAAACCTTAAGGGAAATACTTTCTCAAATTAATGATATTGAGAGAATAGTTGGGAAAATAGGGCTTGCAAGAGCTAATGCAAGAGATTTGAAGGCATTGCAGATATCTTTGGAAAGTATCTCAAGATTGAGTAAGGAAATCGAAGATATTGATGACATATCTAAAACTTTTGATGAATATACAAAAAGCATTTTGGAAATATCAGAAAAGATTGAAGAGTGTATAGTTGATTCCCCTCCTACATCAATTACGGAAGGAGGGATAATTAAAAGCTCCTTTAATGAGGAGATTAAGGAACTTCGGTCTCTTTCTGGTGATAGTAAGGGATGGATAAAAGAGTTTGAAGAAACGGAAAAGAAAGAAACTGGGATTAATAGCCTTAAAATAGGATTTAACAAGGTCTTTGGTTATTACATTGAAGTAACTAAAACACATCAAGATAAAGTGCCAGAGAGATACATTCGTAAACAAACATTGGTTAATTGCGAAAGATATATAACGGAAGAATTGAAGAACAAAGAAAATATTATCCTTACTGCACAGGATAAACTCTCGCAACTTGAATACAAAATCTTTACTGATTTGAGAGATTCGCTTTCTAAGTATATTGAAATTTTACAAAAACTTTCTAGGGAACTAGCAAGATTTGATATATTAGTGGGATTTTCATATCTTGCATATACTAAGAAATATTGTAAGCCTACTTTATATGAAATAGGCGAAGAGAATGGGATTATCGAAATAAAGGGAGGAAGACACCCTATTGTAGAGAATATTTCAGAAGAAGAATTCATATCCAATGATACGACTTTAGACTTTACTAACTCTTCAATGGCTATACTTACTGGACCAAATATGTCAGGTAAGTCAACGTATATAAGGCAGGTTGCAACCATAGTACTCTTGGCTCAGATAGGGTGCTTTGTTCCAGCAAAGAGTATGAGATTATCAATTGTAGATAGAATATTTACTAGAGTTGGGGCATCAGATGACCTATCTCGAGGTCGTAGTACCTTTATGGTAGAAATGGACGAGGCAGCGAATATCGTAAATAATGCTACAAAATACAGTCTTATTGTTCTTGATGAAGTTGGCAGGGGTACTAGTACCTACGATGGTGTTAGTATTGCTTGGGCACTAGCAGAGTATTTGGTTAATGATATAAGGGCTAGGACCTTATTTGCAACTCATTATCATGAATTACTCAAGTTATCTGAAAGGGTCTCCAGTCGGGTAAAAAACTATAATGTACTTGTAGAGGAGGATATTGATGAGGGAAGTGTAATATTTTTAAGAAAGATTGTTGAGGGTGGAACTGATAGAAGTTATGGTATTTATGTTGCTAAAATGGCTGGCTTACCAGAGAAAGTAATTAAGAGGGCCAATGAGATATTAGAAAGTTTTGAACAAGAACAGATGTTTAATAATGAAACGGATATTAGAGAGAGTAATATAATCGATAGTAAAAACAGTAAAAAGGACCAAATAAATAGTACTTATCAATTTCCCCTCTTCTATTCCAAAGATTCTGAGATAGAAAGGGAGATACAAGAGATTAATTTAGATAATCTTACTCCGCTTGAAGCTTTAAATAAGATTTCCGAGTGGAAGAAGAAAGTTTAATAATCTATATAGTAACCTTTACCATAGATATTTTTTATTATAGTGTATCCAAAAGTGTAGCTCAGCTTCTTTCTCAATCTAGATATTAATACTGTAATACATTTCTCTTTTACTCTATAACCAAAGACCATTCTCAATTCGTTTATATTGCAAATAGTATTCTTCTCAAGCAAATATCTCACAATTTGCGTTTCATTTTTAGTAAGATGTATATATTTATCTGAAAGATACAAAATGCGTGT
>CAYMBI010000046.1:0-4669 GCA_964388655.1 uncultured Candidatus Saccharibacteria bacterium
AGGCTTTGCTATGTAGGTATCACTAGAGCTAGGGAAAAACTGTTTTTAACCTTCGCAGATAAAAGGCAAGGGAGAGAAGGGTACAATACACAAATACCATCAAGATTTCTTGGTGAAATCCCTCAAGAAATTTGTGAATATTATAGTTGGCAGAATTAATTTATTCCGTAAGTTCTATTGTATTTAGTATGGCACGCAGGCCATTGACTTAATCTTGTTGATTCTCCCGCCCTATATTTTGCTACAGTATGCTTTATTTGTGCATGACCATCAAAAATATTCTCTTGGAATTGTTTACTCCACCAATATGGGCTCCATTGGAACAAACCTTTGTATGCGCTCTTGTTTGATTCAGCATTACAACCAGATTCACAATACATTATAAATTTGAGCCACCTTTTTTCTTCTTCTGTATATGGACCAGTATCGACCACTTGATACCAATATTCACAGTTGTATCCTTTTGGGTCTATACCAGCAAGGGAATACATTGATGTCCCAACTTCCAAAATTCTTACAGTGGGCTCTTTTACAATTCTTTCTGAAAGTATTTTACTTTCAATTAACACACCATCCTCGTAATAGCTGATTATTTTCTTTTTCTTCATCCCTAATACGCCCTCTTGGGATACATATTCCTCGCCTTTAAGATATTTATCAGTTTTGATTATCTTGGTAGTAAATGGTATCTCCTCCTCTATCTCTTCTATTACTGTTTCAGTTTTTATAACCCTTACTAAGCTACCATTGGTTATGTATTGGGTACTAATGATAACTCTTTCTTGCCCAGAAAGATTAATTTGGAATTCATCTAGAATTTTGTAAATATCCGTTTCCACAGTGAATATGCTATAAACATAATCGCCTTTTTTGATATGTACTAATTTAGGTCTCCTCGAACTTCTCTCCAATTGAGCATCAATTCTGAAGACCATATCCTTTATATCGTACTGTGTATTTACTTGTTCCTCTTCTGCTAGAATGATATTGTTCGCAGCAAAGATTAATCCAATTGTAATAAGAAGCACTGTTGTCAGTAGAGCTGCAAGGTATTTCCTACCCTTCTTTTCTTGTTCCATATACTTGTTTAAATATTTAACCCCTTAATCTGTAAAAGGTTTCAGAAAAGTATAGCATGATTACTAAAACATGTGTAAAATGTGAATGTATACTTAAATATGATATACATGAAAAACACTTTTAAATACGCATTTTACATATTAATTATTTTCTTTAGTGGGACACTACTTTCTGGTTGTACGATTTCAGAAGAAAAAATATCTCAATACAATCAGTTAGTGTCTGATGCTGATCTACTCATAGAAGGAAAGGAATATTCCTCTGCAATGGAGAAACTCAGTGAGGCTGCAGAATTAATACCCTCAAAATATGAGGCGTACGAAAGGATTCTTGAAATACTAATTACTAAGAATAGGCTAGAAGATGCTAAAAGATTGATAGATGAGTCCGCTAGTAAATTAGATGACAGAGATAGAGGAACACTGTATGTATTGCTTGGTAAAAAGTATTATGAACAGAAAGATTACAAAAATGCACTAATCTGCTATGAACTCTCAAAAGGTATTTCTGATGGAGTAGAAAATGTCGATTTAGAGATGGCAAAGGTATATCTCCAGCAAGGAAATATTGAAAAAGCAAAATCTCTACTCAAAGGCGGTTATGGAGAAAGTTTTAGGACCGAAGCTAAATTAATATACTCATATATACTTTCAACAACAGATAGGGATAAGGCCCTTAATGAAATTAAAGATATTCAACCAGAAGATGAATGGAAAGATGCTTACTCTCAATTTAATGAAGTTCTAAAGAGTTTAGATAACGACGAATTGTATAATAGTGCTAAATTAGCCAAAGTATACCTTGATTCAGGATATCCTTCTCTTGCAATATATATTCTTGAGCCAAAGAAGGTTGATATGGAGGAATATATAGATGGATTATATTTGCTTGGTAAGGCATATTATGAAAATGGTAAATATCAAGAAAGCTTAGATACTCTCTTGGGAGTAACAACTCTAAGTAAACTTAACCAATATCTTTATTGGATTGTTGCAAGAAACTATATTATGCTAAACAACATAAATGAAGCGACCTTATATTACGATAGTGCTGTTTCCTATGGTGGTGATTTAGGCGAAGTTAAATTGTATCAAGAGTATTTGGATTTACTCATTGAGAGCAATCAAACTACCAAAGCAGAAGGTGTATTAAGAACTGCAGAAAGAATATTCGATGACCCATGGGTTAATATCTACTACATAAAGCTTTCATATTTAACAAAACAAACTGAAAAAACAAAATACTACTCGGATAGGATAGAGTACGAAGAGTTGGAGGGTAATTACAAAAAAGATTATTTGTACTGGAAGTCTAAAATATCGATAGAGAACTCGCAATTAGAGGATGCCAAGAGAACATTAGATTTATTCTGGGAATTAGATAAATATGACCCTAGATACAATCTTTTAATGTCTCAACTCAAATTCCAAGAAGGTAGCTTAGATGAGTCGAGAAAATACGCAAAGAAAGCTATCGAATATGATACAGAAAGAATAGTAACTGATGAAGCACAGAAGCTATTGGCTAGGATTGATTAGTTTGTTATAATCCCCATTGCGTATGTAATCCTAATATCCCATTAGGCCTTAAATTTTATAATTAACGATATGCAAACCTATGATGTAAAAATGCCTTTGGAGCAGATAAGAAATATTGGAATAATAGCACACATTGATGCTGGAAAAACAACAACTACAGAGAGACTTTTGTATTTTACAGGTCAGATTCACAAAATTGGTGAAGTCCATGATGGTGCTGCAACAACTGACTTCATGGAACAAGAAAGAGAAAGAGGTATTACGATTCAGTCCGCAGCCGTAACATGTTTCTGGGATAGAGATGGTAAGAGATATAGAATTAATATCATCGATACACCAGGGCATGTAGATTTTACCGCAGAGGTAGAGAGATCTCTTCGTGTATTAGATGGTGCAGTTGTAATTTTTGACGGAAGAAAAGGTGTAGAACCACAATCTGAAACAGTTTGGAGACAAGCTAACAAGTACAAAGTACCAAGAATATGCTTTATGAACAAAATCAACTTGATTGGTGGAGATTTTGAGAAGAGTTTCGGAACTATTAAAACAAGATTAAGCAACAAGGCTGTTGCTGTTACGCTTCCAATAGGGAGAGAAAGCGAATTGCATGGGTATGTAGACTTGATCGATATGAAGGCATATACATATAAGTCAATAGATTCTGAAGATCTTGTTGAAACAGAGATACCTGCAGAACTTCAATCAAAAGTAGATCAATACAGAGCTATCCTCTTAGAGACATTAGTGGAGTTGGATGACACTTTAATGGAAAAGTATTTTGAAGGGAAAGATATTAGTAATGAAGAACTAAAGGCAGCATTAAGAAAAGGAACGTTAGAAGGAAGAATTTTCCCAGTACTTGGGGGTGATTCTAGATCACCAATGGCAAAAACACTTCTTGATTATATTACACTCTGTTTACCATCACCATTAGATGTGCCTCCTGTACAAGGTGATCATCCAAAGACAGGTGCGGAAATTGAAAGAAAACCAGATGAAAATGAGCCATTCGCAGGATTAGTTTTTAAGATTGTAAATGACCCACATATTGGTAACCTTTCATACTTTAGAGTATATTCTGGAACAATTAAAGCAGGTACATATGTACTCAACACGACTAAAAATATTAGAGAAAGGGTAGGAAGACTTGTCCTTATGCACGCAGATGATAGAGAAGAAGTAGATATGTTAAGAACAGGAGATATTGGGGCGATTGTAGGATTAAAAGAATCTGTAACTGGGGATACAATATGTGATGAGAACAACCCAATAATATTGGAACAGATTACATTTGCAGAACCCGTCGTATCTCAAGCAATAGAACCATCTACTAAGTCTGACGAGGAGAAGATGTCAGAGGCTCTTACAAGACTTGTTAAAGAAGATCCTACATTTAAAGTAGAGACCAACCATGAAACGGGTCAGACCATTATCTCTGGAATGGGTGAGTTACATCTTGAAATTATGGTAGACAGAATGAAGAGAGAGTTTGGTGTAGCTGCAAAAGTTGGTAAACCACAGGTTGCATATAGAGAAACTGTTAAAGGAGTGTGTGAGCAATCAGAGGGGAGGTATGTTAAGCAATCGGGTGGTAAGGGTCAATATGGTCACTGTTGGCTTAAGATTGAACCTAATGAGCAAGGAAAAGGTTTTGAATTTATCGATGCAATCAAAGGTGGTGTGATTCCAAGGGAATATATTCCTGCCGTACAAAAGGGTGTAGAAGAATCACTTAAGGCTGGTGTTGTTGCTGGATATCCTGTTGTAGATGTAAAGGTAACACTATTCGATGGTTCATACCACGAGGTCGACTCATCAGAGGCTGCCTTTAAGATTGCTGCATCAATGGCATTCAAAGATGGTTGTAGAAAAGCAAATCCTGTTCTCTTAGAACCAATTATGGATGTTGCTGTAGAAGTACCTCAAGAATACATGGGGGATGTAACAGGATCCTTGAGTAGCAAAAGAGGTCAAATTCAGGGAAGCGAGGATATCGGTAATGGTATTACGGTAATTAATGCATTAGTACCACTCTCCGAACTATTCGGTTA
>CAYMBI010000047.1:0-4667 GCA_964388655.1 uncultured Candidatus Saccharibacteria bacterium
AAAAATCTAAAAAAGAAAAACAATACCCATAACGCCAATTTTTGCTTTGGAGAATCTACTTAGTTTTCTTTTTACCCAGAAGAGAGGAGTCTTCACATTGTTTTTTAAACAGATAATCCTCTATTCATTTAATTATGTAGGTCGGTTGTGAGTTGGTAGAAGCTCACATTGCAAGTCCCTGCTTATACGCTCTAAAAGGCGAAGATAAGGTGGGGCGTTTAGCAATCTAGCGGTGCAAGTCCGACGACCTACAAAGTTGTATCATATACAACTTTATTTTTTGTTCTATGCCTGAAGGTATTGCCAAACACTAAATCTTTTCTATAGGAAACTTTTGTTCATCCCAATCACTTCTCTTTATCTGAATTACAATAAATGGTTTAATTGGTTCCTTTGATATATGCTCAAGACCCTCTGATTCATCTACTACTGATTTGGGAAAAATATAAATATATCCCTCATTCCGAATATTCTCTGGTTTACTTACTCCAAAAAACGTATCTGTGTAGGTATATTCTCCTGCAGGACTAATCTTTGTTACCTTTGAATATCTTCTTTCTCCAACATTTGCACCACCAACCAATGCACAAAATTTTGCAACAATAGGGTTAGAAGTTAAATATACTGCCTTTACATTACCAAACTCTTTTGAAGCATCATTTGCCTGTTGTGGTATTAGCTCTACCAATTTTCTTGTACTACCATGTAATACATAATCATTGTTTACAGATAGAGTAATAATTTCATCGGGATTCTCTACAACTACATACTCGAATAAATCACCATTAAGCAACTTTTCGTACTTAAATTTTCCACCTCTTTTCATTATTTCATTTTTTAGATCTATCATACTGTTAATCTATCATTACAGATTATCAAGATAATTTTAGCACTAATTTTTTCTTTTTCTAAATCATCTTTTTGGAATTTTAGCAAAAATTTCTATTTGCAAAGTAGCAAATCCATCCTAAGAATTATACCGTGTTAAGAGGTTCAGGATTTTATTAAAATAAGGACTTCTTTAAGCATTTCTTGTATTTCTTGAGTTCTTTCCTAGATTGATAAAAACAAAGGTAATCGTAGGAGAACTTACAATAAATACTACTATGACTAGGACTTATAAGAGAGAATATACTTTGTACTTTCTTTTATCTTTAAAAATTTAAATATAATTTACAAGTAGAACTTAAAGAGACTCTATGTAATGCTTACTAGAGAGTTTTTAATATATCTAAAACCTCCTTTACATTATTACACTGCATAAGTAATCCTCTTAATTCTGAAGCTCCATCAAAATCAGAGATATAAGCTCTGAAGAATTTTTTTAAGGAGTGAAAGTCTTTACTTTTACCCCATGTCTCTTCAAAAAGTTGTAAGTGTCGCCTGAATAAAATTAACTTTTCCTCCCGAGAAATTCCTTCCCTCTCAGAGAAGACCCAAGGGTTATAGATAGCTTCCCTACCAATCATTACCCCATCTATATTGTATTGTTCAGAAAGTTCTTTACCCTGCTTTACACTTTTAATATCCCCATTACCAAAAAGCAAGGTAGAAGAATCCTTTTGATTTCTTAATTTTACAATCTCCTCCATATACCGCCAATCAGCATGAATTGCTCCCTCTCCTTTTGCAGTTCTCATATGAACAGTAAGTAAATCTAACTGTTGTTCCAAAAGGAATCCTATCCATCCCTCTATATCAGGATATTCAAACCCCAATCTTGTTTTAACAGAAACGGGGATTCCTTGAGAACCCTCCTTGGTAGCCTTAATTATATCTATAACTAATTTCCTATCTGCATTTATCAATCCACTTCCTGCATTGTTCTTTACAACATTTTTTACAGAGCATCCCATGTTAATATCAACTCCATCAAATCCCATCTCCTTTACCAATTTCGCTCCATGTAAGAAGTTTTCTGGTTTTACTCCCCAAAGTTGTGCAACTATTGGTTTCTCCTCTTTTGAATATTGCAATCTATGTATTACTTTTTCTCTTCCCTTGCTGTTTAATCCTTCAACGTTTACAAATTCCGTAAAAAAAATATCTGGTCTTCCAACAGACATAACTATCTGTCTAAAGACCGTATCTGTAACATCTTCCATTGGCGAAAGACATATTATTGGTCTCTTGAGCTCCTTATAAATATTCATACCCATATTCTATACTACTAACAACCATATACAAAGAGTTTGGAAGGATTACCATTACTTGAATTTCTATTGAAATTACAATAAACTTACAATGTATTACTGCCCGAAGGTATGGAACAAAAGAATATACTAACAAGCAATGGCGGACAGAAAGTCCTAAATGAGTCCCAGGTTGACAACCTACTTGTTATTTTCACATATACCTTTAAAGAGTTCCTTTATTGGTGGTACATAAGAATGCCTCTTTGGCATTTAAGAATGCTTTTGAGAATATCTACCTTTGTAGATGATAACCTCTCAATATCATTACTTTTGAAGAATTTCTTTTTACCTTGGCATAGGGATTTCTCTTTTATTGGCTATACTTTTGGAATACTAATTAAAGTAATATATCTACCAGTTGCGATTTTCACTTACATATCCATATGTTCTTTGTATTTACTTGTAATACTAATATGGTTACTACTACCACCTGCAACAATTCTTTTCATTCTTAGATCAGTATTGAGTATATAATGGCAATAGATTACGGATGGCAAAACAGAACATTGATAGGGTCTCATTCGAAAGACAGCAACAAATTCAGCATCGTACAAAAGGATTACCCTATACTAACAAAAGAATCAGATGCTTTGTTTCTACTAACGAGAGATCAGTTCTTTACGGTCTCTACACCACAAATAAGTAATGTACTTACAAACTACCTTAGATATCAAAAATACTACGACAATGTAAGACTTCTAGCAAACATTTTACTAGTACCAGGTTTAGTAATTGCCATAGGGTATTTGCTAAGACAAATAGGGGTATTAGAGAGCGTCACAATAGTTAAAGAATTTCTGTCAAGTGGTATCTCAGACACACTTTTTGGAATATCCCTTTTTAGTGTTTTCATTCTCTGGCATGATTACTACAAAGACAAGAGCCATCCCGTTAGACTTCCTACTGCAGAAGCAATTCCACTAAACGATTTAGAAGAAATTAAGGCAATAGGTTTTAAGTTTGGTAGATATGCACATTTAGAAGCTATAAATTACATGAATGATCTTTCTTTAGATGTAATATGTGGTAATACTTCTAATGATGAAATTAATACTTTAACCCTCTTTACAGAACTAATCCAATATCCTCAGGCAGTTGAAATCTTTAGAAGAGCTTATATATCGGTAAACGAAGAAACGCTATCAAATAGTAAAGTAACAAGCGATTCTTTACCTAAATATCCTTCTACAGCAATAAGGAGCTTTGTAATCTATGCCCTAAACGAAGCCTTACTTACATCCTCAAAAGAGATTAGACCTGAACATATACTACTCGCTCTTTTTAATGTATTCCCAATACTTAAGAAATTTCTTCTTACACAGAACAGCTCAGTAGATATCCTGCGAGAGGTTGTTCGATACCAATCATATGAGCAAGAGAAGATACTACAAACAAATCCTCTAAATCTAAATGTTCAATATTACAAGAGGGGAGGTATAGCTGAATCATGGATATATGGTCATACTTTTATCCTTAACAAATTTAGTAAAAATGTAAATGAATATGTGGCAAGATACAATGATATTTTTGGTATCGGACACGAAGAAGAAATTGAGACATTAGTTTCCGTATTAGGAAAAGTCTCTAACAAAAACGCATTACTAATTGGAGAACCAGGAGTTGGTAAATCAAGCTTAATACTTGGCATCGCACAAAGAATCAACAGGGGAGATGTTCCAATGCAAATAAAGGACAAGAGAATACTTCAATTAGATATTAATGGGTTGATAGCATTTGCAACTAGAGAAAAGTCTGTAGAAGAGCTGGTTGCCAAAGCTATCCAGGAATTGGAAAATGCAGGAGATGCAATTTTGTACATTGATGAAATCCAAGAATTAATACCTGCAAAAGCCCAAGACTCTGGACATTCTCTTGCAGGTATTTTACTTCCATATATTTTAAATAGTAAATTCCCAATAATCGGAACTGTTAATCATGCAGATTACAAAAAATACTTCTATAGCTCTGAATCTCTAAGACAAACATTCACCAATATAGAAGTAAGTGAGATATCTGCAGATGATGCATTATTAATACTTGAAACAAAAATCTCTCAACTTGAAAAAAATTTTGGTATATATATAACTCTTCCTGCCTTAATTAGTGCAGTAGAATTAGCACAAAGATATGTAAAAGACAGGAAATTACCCAGTAGCTCTGTACAACTACTTGAGAGTTCATGTTCATGGGCACAAAGTAGTGGCGTGCAGATTTTAACAGACGAACACATTGCAAAGGTTCTTTCAAATCAGAAGGGAATATCAATAGCTGGTGTGAACGCGGAAGAAAGCACGAAATTAATGCAACTTGAAGAAAACATAAAAAAGAGAGTAATAGGACAAGATGATGCTATAAAAGCCATTGTAGAATCGTTAAGAAGAGCACATACAGACATTAGGAATCCCCAGAAACCAATAGGAACCTTTCTCTTTATGGGACCAACTGGAGTAGGTAAGACCTACTTGGCAAAGG
>CAYMBI010000048.1:0-4542 GCA_964388655.1 uncultured Candidatus Saccharibacteria bacterium
CTCAGATTTGTTTTCATATTCTCTATTCTTCCAATACTGCCTGTAATCGTAATTAAGGGTGTCATAATTTGCTATTTTGTTCATACTTCTGTTTTTCTTTAGTTAAATTTTGGTACTCAGAGAGGAGTTTTTCACTTTCTTTTTGATCTCCCTTCGCTTCAGCTATTGCTATCTTAACATTATACTCTTTCTCTTTTCTTGCAAAATAATCTTTAACTATATTGTTATAAAGATCATCCAATTCTTTAGGATCTGTCTCTTTTTCTGAGAAGGAAAAGATCGCATCTTCAATGATTTGTTTTAAGGCTGTACCTTCAAAGTGTTTAAGTAGGTCCGTCCTTGTTGTTTCCCCCTTCTTGCTTATATACAAAAGGATTTTATATATATCTTGGTAATTTTGAAAATATTTTATGTCGTGGTACTTTGGAAGTTTTATATCTTGGAAAAACAGCAATTGCCTTATGTAGACTGCTTCTCTTGGCAATTTCCTTAGGGAATTTTCACCTGAGGGGAAAATTCTGCGTTTTGCTTGCTGTAGAGCCCTTTTGTCGACCACCTTAATTCCGCCTATTTGACGGGCTTTTTTCACATAAAAATCTCGATTTGTGGATACGACTTCGTTTTTGAGCATCCTCTCTACCCATGAAACAGTCTTTTGATAATCCTGTAGATTGCTAAGATTCTTATCTTTTATATACTCTGTTAACATGTAAGTAAAGGTGTCGATTCTCTTTTTAATAATTTTGGAAAGCAGTTTAGGCTGCTTAGAAATTAATTCGTCGATATCTTTATATGGTGCTGTATTGGCGGCAAATGTGCTTAGGCCAAGTTCTTGGGACAGTAAGAATCCTCTTTCTAGTGCTTGTTGACCTGCACTATCGTTATCGAATAGAAAAAGTATGTTCTTAGTGAGCCTAGAAAGCTTCTGTAACTGTTCTTTTGTAAGTGCTGTACCAAGAGGGGCTACTATATTTTTTATACCAATTTGATGAGCGGAAATCACATCGGTTGTTCCCTCACAGACTATTGCTAAATCTTGTTTTCTAATCTCCTGTCTAGATTCATATTGTCCATAAAGATTCTCCTTTTTGTGGTATATCTCAGTCTCTGGGGAGTTCATATATTTTGGACCGAAATCATTATCTGGAAGAACCCTCCCTGTAAAAGCTATTACTTTTCCGGAGCTTGATCTAATAGGAAACATTATTCTGCGAAAGAACTTTGATCTAATCTTTCCTCCTTTTTCAACAAAAAGTCCTGAACGTAAAAGTTCCTCTTTAGAATATTTTGTTTCTTTTTGAATAAAGTCCAAAAGACCCTTGCTATCAGAAGAAAATCCTATACCGAAGTTTTTTATACTTTCATCGGTAATACCTCTCTTTTTTAAATATTCTAGCGCCTTAATATTTTGAGGTTTATGAAGAGATTTGTAGAAGAATATTGCAGCTTTTTTATTAATATCTTCTAATCTTGAATATCTTGTATTCTCTTTTGGCTTTACAAGTTTTACACCTGCTTCTTTTGCTAATTTTTCTAAAGTTTCTGGAAAGTCTATATGTTCAATATTTTGAACAAAGTTAAAGATATCTCCAGATGTACCACAGCCAAAACATTTATATCGTTGAAGTTCTGGACTTACAATAAGGGAGGGAGTCTTTTCAGAGTGAAAGGGACAAAGTCCAGAGAAGTTCTTACCAGCTTGTTTTAATTGAACATATTTTCCAACTATATCTACAATGTCTAAACGACTCTTTATTTCTTCTATCTGATTCCGATTTGAATCCATATGCAAATTATACCAGTTTTATGCCTTTTATATGCACTCTATTCCAGTATTTTGTATTTTGCATGTAATTTGTCCAACCCCAGTATTTTGGCTAGAGGATATTTTAATCTCCTCTCCATTAATTAGAAGTTGTGTGCTTTGTACTTTCCCAGTTACCAACGTTAATTCTCTTTGAAGTGTAAATTCCCGTTGAGTGTTTGGATCTAGAATTTGAGATATCCTGTTTACACCATCAATGTCTAGTTTTACCCATGATGCGGCATTTGATATTTTCAATTCTACTTTATATTCATTTGTAATCTCTTCTTGTTCAATACTTTCATCGTCTGCTTGAACTACATAGAGGACTCTGATAGTTTTCGTTGTCTCAAGTTGGTTGTTTGAATTTTTTCTTGATGTAACGCTAATAGTATTTACACCTTCTTTAAGTTCAATTTTCCTTTCAAAGTAACCGAGAGAATCTGTTTCAATAGGTTCTCCATTTATTGTTACAGATGAAGAGGATTCAGTATTACCTTTGACAACGACAAAACCTTCTTCTGTTTTATGTTCGTCAAGAGGTTCGATAATTGTTAATTGTGGAGGTGTCTGAAATTTAAGTATTTGATAGCCAATATATCCCACTACTGAAAGAAAAAATACTGATAGTAATATTATTGCGAATATCTGAGGGGTTAAACCAATTTTAAATGTGTTTTTTCTTTGAATTATATTTTTCTTTTTATCTTCATTTATTCCGTTCTTTAGATTGCTTCTTCTGTATATTGCAAGGAGTTTTTCAACGTCCAAACCAAGATACTTAGAATATATTTTGATAAAGCCGGAAACAAAAACTTCGGAATCAAATTTCTCGTATTGATCTTTTTCTATATATTCGAGAAATCTTTTTTGAATTTTTGTATCTACGGACACAGTATTTAAATCCTTACCTAAAGATTCTCTTTTGTTTTTTAATACTTCTCCTGCTGTAATCATGACTAAAAGAGTATATCAAACTCTAGTAATCTTGTATTGATTCTTCACCTAAAATTTCCTCTGGAGAGTTTACAAGAACATCTCTGGGCTTAGAACTGTTGTCATGTTGGGCTGCTATTGCCCCTGCCTCTTCAAGCTGCTCTATTAATCTCGAAGCTTTGTTGTAACCAATTTTAAGTCTTCTTTGAAGTAGTGATGCAGATGCTTTACCTTCTGCAATAACAATCTTAAGGGCAGTTGCAAACTCTGGTTCTCTTTCTCCATTCGATACCCCAGGTTCTGCTTGTGGTCTCTCAATTGCACTCTTCAGATCTTCAGAATATACTGGAGTTTCATCTCTAATTTGTTCTTTAACCTGTTTTATGATATCTTCGGTATCTTCTGTAGAGATAAAGGTACCTTGGATTCTAATAGATTTTGGCATTGTCTGGTCTTTGAAAAGCATATCTCCATTTCCAAGTAGGTTCTCTGCTCCAGTTTGGTCAAGGATTACTCTTGAGTCCATGGAAGATGTTACTGCAAAAGCCATTCTTCCTGGGATATTTGATTTGATTAATCCTGTGATTACTTCCACAATTGGTTTTTGAGTTGCTAGTATTAAATGTATTCCTACTGCTCTACCCATTTGTGCAATTCTTTGAATTTTAGGCTCTACCTCTTTTCCCGCCACAAGCATTAAATCTGCCATTTCATCTACAACTATTACAAGGTATGGCATTGCTGTATATCCCATTTTTTTGTTGTATTCAGTTATCTTTCTTACTCTTGCTTGCTCAAGCATTCTGTATCTTCTCATCATTTCCTCTATGGACCAGTTAAGAGCATTTACGACTAGTTCCATATCGGTAATAATTGGAGTAAGAAGATGGGGAATACCATTGTATGGGGTCATTTCCACTCTTTTTGGATCTACCATAATTAGTTTTAATTCGTCTGGGGTTTTTGTGAGTAGTAGACCTGCAAGAATTGCATTTATACCGACAGATTTACCAGTGTTTGTTGCTCCTGCTACTAGTAAGTGAGGTATATTCACTAAATCTTTAATAACTGTTTGCCCAGCAATGTCTTTTCCTAGCATCATGGGTAATTCAAATTTATCTGCTTGAGAAAGGAGTTTTCTAGCCATCTCTTTTGCATATACAAAGTTTGGCGTTTTGTTAGGTATTTCTATACCTACATATGAGGTTCCTGGAATTGGAGTCTCTATTCTAATGAGTTCCTTGTTTATCATTAAAGAAACTGCCAAATTATCAACTAAACTCTTAATCTTTGCGACCCTGGTATCTGCAGCTAGACTTAATGCATATCTTACTACAGTAGGCCCTATTTCGACTTTTACAGCTTTTGCTGCTATTCCGAAATTCTTTAAAACCCTTTCTATTACTTGAGAATCGTTTTTATATGCTTCTTGGTTCTGTGTAGCTTTCTGGGGTTCTTGTAAGTTATCTATCTTAGGATATACCCAATTCGGATACCTAGGTTCTGAAGGGGAAACGTGTTCTGTGTTAGTTGTATTGGTAGGAGCTACTGGTTTCGAGCTAATATTTGAAAAATCCATATCATTTTCAGCTGCTCCTGAAATTACAGGCTCAGATTCTTGTTGAATGTTTTCTTCTTCAGGCAATGGGTTTTGTTCGTCATCTTCTAGTCCACTTATTATTAAATTCTCCCCTTTTCCTTCTCTTCTAAATTTATCTTTTACATCTCCTAGCTTAATATTACTAAACATTTGTTGAAGGAATGTTGTAATCTCTTCTAATTTAACACCTGTGATAAAGGAG
>CAYMBI010000049.1:0-4522 GCA_964388655.1 uncultured Candidatus Saccharibacteria bacterium
TATATATTTTTAACAGCAGGTATTGGTATAACACCTGTAAGATCAGTAATAAAAGAATATCACCTTAATAAACGGAATTTAAAGGGTATTCTTCTTTATGCAAACAGAGATGACCAATACATATTTGGTGAAGAACTAGAAAGTATGGCAAATGATATGCCAGATTTCTCAATGCAAAAATATCATGGAAAAAGAATTAACAAAGAAGTTCTGGAAAATCTATTAAAAGAATACATCAATCCAATATTTAATATATCTGGAACATATTATTTTAATATACAGATGAAGGATATTCTCCTTAATCAACTGAAGATAGATGCTTCTAATGTGAAAAGTAGTTCATTTGGAAAAGGATATTCTCAGGACTAGTTTTTTATGAATTTATTTATCTCTCTTTTAAGATACTCAATATCCTCATAATTATGATCATCATCCCTCTCATTGGGTCTTTTGTACTCCAAAGTTTTTACATTAAGACTCTTAGCCTTAAGTATTGTATCTAACTCTTTATACCCAATTACAGGATCTTTTAGTTTTTGTATGAATAAAGCCTTTGTTTTTAAATTCTCTAATAGATAATCTACTTCATCGCCTCTATTTAAGGCCCAGTAGTAGGGGAAACCAATAAAAATATATGCTCCTACATCAAGATATCCCAATTTTTCTGCCTTCATACCTAATATACATCCAGCACTTTTACCGATTACATAGGTCTTCCCTTCTATTTTAAGACCCATTATCTTATCTAATTCAGTATTCCAATCAATACTACCATCACCTATCCAGTGATTATAAAAGAGCATTAATTTCTCTTTTTCATCAAAACTGTCTCTAAGTGATTCACACCACTGTTTATTTTCTTTATTATTACCAGGGAGAAATAAATACATATGCGTATATATTACAATTTATATATACACTTATATTGTAGTCTGTTTGTATTACTAATTCAAACTTAGTTTGGTATAATTCTTTAGTTATGGTGGCTATAGCTCAATTGGTTAGAGCATCGGTTTGTGGAACCGAGTGTTGTGGGTTCAAGTCCCATTAGCCACCCCAGTCTGTACTTTCATTCAATTTTACTATCAAATCAAAGGGAGAATTATAATCATAATAAAGCTTTTCTCCATCCCAAGTGATGTTCAGAAGTACTGTTTTAATCAACAGTCTTCTTTCTTCTTCTTTTGAAACTTCAAATAGTTTAGAACTATTCTTAGTTAGCTCTATGATGTATCCTGCAGTTACATAAAAGGAACTTTCTACTTTTTCAACTCTTTTTATTTTTTCATCTAGCTCTACAGTATCTAAATCATACTGTCTCATCTTTTCTTCATAGAAATCATTAGTAATCCCCTCAAATATTATAAGATCTGAAGAGGATGGTATATACCAAAATATATATACTGGAGGATCATTTGACTACGACCCTTCAGTACCAATTAATTATTCAATACCTATAGATCCTCTAGAAAGTGGCTCTAGAGAGTATACAAAAGCAATATTCTTAAACAAAGTTTCTGCCTTTTTCAGTAAATTACAAACAATTCTACTGATACTCGGATTCATATTTGCAGTTGTATCATATGTAAACAATGCATCAATATTAAATATTGCAGTTCTTGGTATATATGTACTAATCGGAATCATATCACTAGTAATATATATTAAAAATAGAAAAAAATATGGAATAGTTACCGATGTTAATAATCAAAAGTTAAGTAATTTTACAATACTACTCAAAGAGTTAGAATTTGGTAAAATTCACAGCCAAAGAATAACAGATGAGCAGGGGAGATACCGCTTTATAGTACCAGGGGGAAAATATAGAATAGAGCTTGCGAATTCATCATACCAAATAATAAATCAAGAAGATGTAAATATTGATACTAATAATGAAAAAATATCTGTTGTGAATAAAAATCTTAAAATTAGAAGAAATTCATTCTAAATATTTACTCTCTTGTATCTTTTAAGAAAATAAAAGAAAATATACACATTAAAAAATTCTTAAAAGTCACAATCTTTTCCTCTGTCTTTCTAGTAACAATACTACTTACGTTACTAATATATTCCCTCTATCTGTATGAGAAATTCAAATCTCCTGTTGAAATAACTGAATATACATATCAATTACAAATACCTACCTTAGAATACAACTCAAAAGAATTAGAAATATTACCTAGCAATTTTGAAAAAGTTATAAAAGAGAATAGTCTTAATCTACAGAAAGGGAATATTGTTTCTTTACTTAACGAAGGATATACATCAATTGAAAAAGGAGAACTAATAGAAATAACTCCTGATACTCCACTTCTTTTAACAAGTGAAAATGTTAAAGAATATGTATTAGAAAATCTTTCTTTTGAAGATGAGACTCTAAGTAAAAGAAGTGATTTCGAAAGAGGAAAAATACTTCTTGATTTAAAATACAAATCCCTCTTTTTGTTACCATTTCTCTCTTCTATTGAAAAAAAATACTGTATTAGGAATATATAAAGGGGATATTACTCTTGAACAGATACAAAATGAGAATGTCTTTAAAAAGCTACTTAATCTGTCTGAAAACAAGGAGAAATACCTCTCTCTCACACAATTAAAAGAAATTTTGATGAAAAACGGAAAGGAACAAATTACCAATCAAGAACTTTCTAATCCAATATATTTAGAAGAAAATGCAGAATATTACATTGGACTTTTAGAATATATTAAAGAGAGAAGAGAAATATTAAAGGATTTTGGTATATACACAAACGAATATGAAGAACTCATATCAGATATTCAAAAGGTAATTGAGAAAGATACAAGTATATATTCTAAAATCATCAATCAAGAAGGGAAATACTTGCTCTTAAAAGATGTAAATGGGGTATTAGCAGTATCATCAATAAAGGACAAAAGGGAGAATACAAAGATAAACAGTAATAACTTTCATGAAGAGTATGATGTTAATCGTACAAATCAACCAAATGGTACAGTTCGTATACCTGTTCTTATGTATCATCAAATAGAGAATGTTCCTGCGGGTGTATCATCTTTTGTTGCAGGTCTCTTTACCTCTCCAGAGGAATTTGAGAGACAGATTGCATATATAACAGAGAAGAATTACAAAACTGTTTCCTCAAAGGAATTCTATGAAATATTACAAAGTGGTATGAATCCAGAACAAAAAACAGTAATGCTTACCTTTGATGACAGTACGATATCTCACTATACAAATGCATACAGAATACTTAAGAAATACAATCAAGTTGGTACATTCTTTGTAACATCACATAGATCTCAAATATCAAATGACCAATTAAAAGAGATGTCAGAGAATGGTATGGATATACAATCACATACACAAACTCATCCTGATTTAGTAAAGCTTTACGATTCAAGTAGAATACAAAGTGAAATAGGGGGAAGTAAGATAGAATTAGAAGCTAGAACAGGAAAAAGTGTAATTGCTTTAGCATACCCTGGATGTGTAGCTGATAGAAAAGCATATTCATCTATGAGTAATAACGGGTATCTTTTGGGTTTCTCTTGTGAAAAGAGTATAGATCATAAATTCTCCTCGAAGTATTCAATTGCTAGATTACATAATCCATACAATGTAGATGATTTGAAAAAGGTTCTTTCTGGAATATATCCCTTTTAAATTAGTGTAAGAGAAGGATTATCGCTTCTTCTTAATATTTTCTCTCCTCTTTTATACTCTCCCATCGCTATCATGTTTACACCAGCTCTTTCTCTTTCCTTACGCTGTTGTAAGCTTGGACTTCCAAGATGATTAGATATATGAGTATCAAATATTTCTTTACTGTATCTTTTTACAATTTCCTCTGCAGGTACAACTCGTATGTTTAATTCTCCTCTCCTTATTCTTTCCAACCCTCTTAAGAAGCTTTCTGTTTTTTCCGTTTCAAAAGATAGCCATGAGAGATTGTAGAGTAGGGTTTGAGCTCTAGCACAGTGATATTCATTTGTGATACATACTCCATTACTCCAACCATTTTCTTCACATATTTCAACCATTCTTACTAATTCAGCAATAGTATCAAGTGTATCTGGATCTGATATTATCCTTTCTTCTTCAAGGCCTAACATTTCTAACTCTTCTTTCATTACAATACTAGGAGGAGGTTGCCTATCATCTGCATATTTACTTCCTACAATGATTTTTGCATCAGGTAATATCTTCATTGCTATTGCTCCAGCAGCAACCCTGTACACTCCACCAGAGCATAGGCCATTGTTGTCATTTCCTTCGAACCCTGGAGATTGCCATGTTAAGACTCCATCTTTAATATGTTCTCTTGTTCCCGCAGCTAAGACTCTAATTACTTGTATATCTTTTCCTAAGAGTTCTTCTAATGATTTATGTTGTTCAAGAGTAATAGGTAAAAGGAGGGTATCTCCTAAATCAACTAAGACTGTGTTTAAACTTACAGGTATTTCTGGTTCAACCTCTATTTGTATATCTTGGTCTAATTCTGTATCAAGCATATGTTTAATTTTACACAGATTGTATAAAGAA
>CAYMBI010000050.1:0-4446 GCA_964388655.1 uncultured Candidatus Saccharibacteria bacterium
GGAAGTAAAGGAATTAGGAAGGTTTAAGACAATGAAAAAAGATATTCATCCAAATTACGAAAAAACAACTGTTACCTGCTCTTGTGGCAATGTTTTTGAGGTAAATTCAACAACAAAAGATATCCACGTTGAAATTTGCTCGGCCTGTCATCCATATTTTACCGGCAAGGAAAAACTCATTGACACCGCTGGCAGAGTTGATAAATTCAAAGCCAGGGTTGCCGCCGCTGAAAAGTTCAAGGCAAAAAAAACAACTGAGATTTACTAACATTTCTTTATAGAGGCGATTCTGACAGTGAAATATATATAAACAAAAACCCTATAGAGGCTGGAATTGAATCTGAGAAAACATATATATTAGAGAGCTTACAAGGTCAATACTCTGTTGAGAAGATAAATTATTTAGACTTTTGGTTTAAGCCCAAAGCAAATACAAACTCATGTATGCTTAATGTCGGAAATCTCTCCATATATACAAATCAAGATGGTAAAGTCGCAGTAAGAGATCAAAATAGGGAGATATTATCCGATGATTCGTATATATTAAATACAGATAATCATGTCGCTTTAAAGGTTGAAGGTAATAACATACAACTATACTTAAACGGAAACAAATCAAGCTCGCAGATATCGAATATCTTAAATAATAGTGGAGATTATAGTATCGGAGGGGGATGTAGTGATGAACAAATAGAAAATAATAGCTCTGTTTTAAATGTAAGAATATCTGAGGAAGAAAACATAGATATCTACTCTGTATATAGTAAGAAGGATAGGGTATATACATTTAAGCCTTCATTTAATGCCACGTTAGAAAATCCTTCTGGGTTTTCCTCTACTGACATAAAGAACATATATATTCGAGAGAAAGGAAGTACGTCCTCAAATTATGTTCAGAATCTTTCCGTAGGTGAAACTATCGTACTAGATGAAGAAATAGGAGGCCAGAAATTCATATTAGAAGGAGAGGTTTTAACAATTAACAAAGTAACTGGTCTGATAGAAGTTAAAGAGTGGAGAGGTGAATTCCCAACAGAAGGATTTAGTGAAAAAGTAAAGATATATAAATGGCAAAGGGAATATATCCCCCTTAAATCATACATCGGTGTACTGCAAGGGTTTACATCCATATTCATTTATGGACAAAACCTCGGAGAAATTAAAGATATTGAATTAATAACTCCAATAAAAGAAAGTGAATATTCAGCATTCTCGGGAAGTGTAGAAAATCAATTTCTACAATATAAATTCATCTTTACAACAAAGTACTCATACTTAACACCATATCTTTCTAGTGTTAATATAAACTATGTAAGTGGTGGTCCCAATATGGATCAAATAATGAGGCACGGAAAGTGGTTCAATGATGGTGAAAAACAGCCTTTCTGGTGGACTAAGTAAATTTATTAATAGAGTCGTATGGGAGTCAAAGAAGCACTAGGAGACAACAAAAAATTCCTTTTTTTGGCATTTGCTCTACTTGTTGTAAGTGTAATAATAATGTTTTCCTTAAACTCGGGCCTATATTCTCCTACAAGTCCTCTTACTAATAGTAAGGGACCATATACTCAGCCTAGACAGTTTCTTCAAGAAGGAGTTGACTACAGTATCTCCATTCAAACACAAATGGGTAATATAAATATAGATTTATATGAAGATGGGGCACCTCAAAATGTAAATAGTCTTCTATTTTTAATCAGCGAAAGATACTATGAGGGTTTAACATTTCATAAGGTAATAAAGGACTTCGTTATCCAGACTGGAGATGCAAAGGGAGATGGAAGTGGTGATCCAGGATATATAGTAGACTTAGAGAATACAGGGGAGAATTTTACAGACTATACTGTAGGAATGGCAAATGCCGCTCAATTTTTCATAGTTCTTCCTAACTCTGATAAAAGTGAATTTAATGGAAAATATTCTGTTGTGGGTAGGGTAACTAGTGGCTTTTCTGTAGTGGATTCTATTGCAAGAGCAGAAGTTGATAAAAATTATAGGCCTCTTAATGATATAGTAATAAGTAATATACAGATTACCGAATAAGAATACTAGAGGTCTCAAATATTCATTCATATGTCATAACTACCATTTACAATTGTGTAAATGGAATCCTCTGTAAAAACGAAAAATATTCTGACTCTTTCCTTCTTTTTTCTTGTGGGTTTTCTCTGCGGTTTTACGGTTGCATCTCTAGGAAGGGAAGGGATGTTGATATTACTTGAGAATATTAAAGGTGAAAAGGTTTTTGATATAAATATTCAGGAAGAAGAGAAGGTAGAAACAGATCAACCATTAATAGAAGAGAGCTCGGAGAGAGATTTATGCCCAATACGTGTAGATATATCAGGAGCTGTAAAGAAACCTGGAGTTTACTGCTTAGAAAAAGATAGTGCAGTTGTTGATTTAGTAAAGAAAGCGAATGGTTTTGTAGATGGTTTTGCTCAAAAATACGTCTCTATGAGAGTAAATTTAGCTACACTACTTACAGATAACTCAAAGATATATATACCATTTGAAGAGGATTCCATATGCAAATTAATTGATTTCAAGTTGCCCAAGGAGATAACAAATATTACAGAGC
The DNA here is from genome assembly GCA_964388655.1 of uncultured Candidatus Saccharibacteria bacterium. Classification (GTDB taxonomy): domain Bacteria; phylum Patescibacteriota; class Dojkabacteria; order SC72; family SC72; genus UBA5209. Next base: position 2,582 of record CAYMBI010000050.1, read on the forward strand.
CAAAACCTCCTGCAGAGCTAGTAGAAGAAGAGAATATATGTGTGAGTATAAATAGCGCAAGTAAGACCCAACTTGAAACTCTAAATGGTGTAGGCCCCTCAACAGCCCAAAAGATAATTGATGCGAGACCATACGAAAAGCTAGAGGATATCATGAATGTTAGTGGAATAGGGCAGGCTACATTTGACAAATTTAAAAATCAGATATGTTTGTAAGGATAATAAAATATCTTCTGCAAAGATTGCTTGTATTAATACTGTTTTGCAAAGACTTCAAGATACTGATCTGCTGTTTTACAATACTGACAGCAACTATTTTGTCTCTAAAACCCCTCGAAGAATGTATCTATAATGGTAAAGAAGTGCAAATTTTAAAAATAATCCCAATATTCTTGATCGTTTGCGCCAGCTTCTTTGTTTCACAGGGGTCCTGGGGGCGTGTTCACAAATTGTCCCTGGTGCTTCTTCGCTCTTTTTTACTAATCTTTTTTCTCTTCGTAAACTTCTGGTATTTGCAAGAGAAGAAGCGGGGAGAACTACAAAACATCCATAGTTTCATTGGTAAACAAGTCGCTCTGGAGGGTCATATCATATCGCAAGAGGGCGAAGGTAGGTATATTCTTAGGCCTAAACAAAGAAATGTCGGCAATATTTTGCTTAAAACAAAGGAATACAGTGTGATACGCCCAGGGAATAGTTGTAAAATCCGAGGAAAACTCGTGGAACCAAAAAGTTTTGATGAATTTGATTACAAAAAATATCTTTTCAGAAAAGGAGTATATAGTATATTAGAGCTTGAGATGTATGATTGCTCTGATAAGGGGATAAATATCCTAAATATTAGATCTCGGATAGAAAGAATACTAAACAAAAGCATTTCAGAACCAGAAAGCTCACTTTTGGTAGGAATACTATTCGGTAGTAAGAGAGTCTTTACAGAAAAATTTAATATTTCACTGCAAGCCTCTGGTCTTTCTCACATTATTTCCGCATCAGGATACAATGTTTCTCTTTTAGCATCCTTTGTAGATTCCATGTTTGGCAAATTAAGAAGTAAATTCGTATATATTCTTAAAATCTCATTTATTTGGATCTTTGCAATCTTTGCAGGATTCTCACCATCGATTGTAAGAGCATCAACTATGAGTAGTATATATTTGTTCTCCCTGTTTCTTGGTAGAGATATCCCAAAGGGTGTATTAATAATATTCTGTATAACAGTATTGGTGATAAAATCTCCCTTAATCTTGTATGATATAGGTTTTTTGCTATCATCTAGTGCTACACTTGGATTAATCTTTCTTCCTAAGTGTTTCAACTTTAGATCTAGTTGGATAAAGGATAGCTTGTTACCGACAATAACCTGTGCAATTTGCACTCTGCCAATTGTAATATATTTCTTTAGGAAAGTGTCGATAGTATCAATAATAAGCAATCTTTTGGCTGCACCAGTTATACAAAGTACAATCTACTTTGGTTTAATTGCAATTCTTTTTAATCTTATTACTGACAAATTTCAATTTGTATTCTTCTTTCCATATGTTCAGCTTAATATATTTAAATATATTGTTGAGATATCATCAAAAGTAAGACCTTTGGAAGTACAATTAGATGCTTCGAAGTTATCATATTTGATAGTCTCAGTAATCGTTCTTTTTTGTTTGTTAAAATATCCCATATCAAATGAAAACTATTATCTTAAGAAATCCAAAAGTATCATTAGGTAAAATAATTGGTGTTTTGTTTTGGATTGTAATGTTTTTTCTTTACTTTCTAAGTCAAAAACCTCAAGACTTAGTAGTATTTTTGGATGTAGGGCAGGGAGATGCAACTCTAATTCAAAAGGGAGATATTCAAATATTAATT
>CAYMBI010000051.1:0-4258 GCA_964388655.1 uncultured Candidatus Saccharibacteria bacterium
AAGCGAAAGAGAAAAAACCTATGCGTATAGTCCCAAAGGTTATTACCAAAAATATTAATAAACTTGCTGAAAAGATATCAGAAGGAAACCCAGATGCCCTAGAAGATTTAGGTAATACTGTAGAGAAATTCAAAAGAACAAGAACATATTTTGAAACAATGATAAAAATATTTAGTAATCCAGAAAATCTTTTTGTAAATTTCGATGAAAGGCTGGAATTTTGGATGAGTGAAGAAGGCGAGATAGTTCTTTCCCACTTAATTACTTCAAACAGAGAAGATTTCAGAAACATTTACTACTCAATACTAGAAAGACTTCTCTCTGAAGCGGAATTAAGAAGAGATTCTGAGATGTGTGGTAGAGTAGGCACTAGACACGCGCTTAGGCTTAAGAGGATAGACCCCTTTTCAAGAGATTTTTCAGAGGTTGAATATTGGAGAGGTATAAATTTGCCTAGTAAAAAGAGAGAGAAAAAAGAATCGGATATAGTATTACCAAGGAGAAATGACGGAGATGATAGGAATGGATTTCAAATTCTTGGTTCCTTGTTAAGGTCGAATGATATTAGAGATGCCAGAATTTACAAAAAAACTATACTTGCTTTTATAGAATATATTCAGAAGAACAGAGCTGTCATTGCAGATTATGATATAACCATAAATTTCTTTAGAACACAGTATGCATTTGATTTAATATTTAACCTCCCTGAAGAGGAAAAAGAAATTGAAGAAGAAGATAGCTCTTTTAATTTTGTACTTAGAAGATATCTTTGGTTAAAGTATGGACCTGAATATACCGAGGAAGAACCTTCTGCATTTGAGATAAAACTTTGGAAACTTCAAAGGAATATTTTACTAAAGGGTGTAAGAATTTTTGAGGACTTGTTTAGAGCTCAAGAGAAATTAGGACAAGATGGCTATGAAATACACCGCGACTTCTATCAAGAAGTTAGAGATGATCTAGAAGAACAATACACAGAAAGTGGCTGGCACTTAATAATGTATACAACAAGAAGATTTAATGATGTTAGAGATATTTTTTCAAAATCATTTGAAAAATTTAGAATAAATTTCTCTCCCCAAGACGAAAAACTATTCTACTTAGCTGTATTACTCGGGACTTTGGATTTTGCATTAACAATGAAGCACAGGGAGAATTTAAAGAAAGTTGGGTCAAGTACATTACGATACTTACATGGAACAAAAGTTCCTACTGCATTTGAAGAGGTATCCGAAAAAGCAGAGCAAGAATTAGGCATATGGCGATTTAAAAAAGATACCAAAGATCCATCTAATCCTAGACTTCAATTTGATAATAATTTGATAAATTCCCTTCGTAATCTTTCAGTATTTTGGGGTAGAGGATATGGTGTTTCAGTGTTCATCGAACAAGCAGGTATAAGGGTAAAGAATCCATTACATACAATGGGGGAGGAAAAAGAGGTAAAGAAAGGAGATCAGGTAATAAAGGAAAGACCCAACAATGGTGGAAGAGATGAAGTTCTAATACCGTGGGAAATAATTGCAAAAGCCACTCCTCAATTTGATTATATTAACTGGACTGACTCAGTACTCAGACTGGTTGGGAAATACAGGGCAACAATGGGAAGAAAAGACTTAGACTGGATATCTGATTTAGCAGCTAAAGGGCCTGCAGTCATACGATTTGAAGCTGCAGGTAGCGAAAGAAACTATGAATTACCTCCTTTACCAAATGCAAGAGAAGTTGCGAAAATTTTAAAGGAAATAGCAAAACAAATGGTCGTATTAGAGACACCTCATCCAAAGGATATTCTAAAGAAATTAGAATAGAGTATAATCTTCCATATGAAGATCAAAGTTGTTGTATATGATAAGATGCAGACAGGGTACACATATTTTCGAACAGAACCTGTTGGTAAAAATTTCCACAAAGACTTTAAGCCAGAATTAACATCTAAGCAAATGCTTGAATTAGGAGTGTTCGGCGGTAAATATATGACAGATTGTCAAAATGAATTCCCTCGTGATTGGTTTGTAAAAGCAAAGTTATCCCCTCTTAAAAAGGATATTTCTCTTAATTATTTTAAAATTGATGCTAGTTTACCTCTTTCATATTGGCAAGAAAAAGGCTGGATATATGAAGAAGACCCGAGAGGGTGGTTTCAGTGGTACTGCAGATATTACATGAGAAGAAGGATACCTAGTGAAGATGAAAGACAAATAAAAAGATGGAAAGCTATGAAAAGGCATGTAGAAGCTGTAAGAAAAAACTACAAACAGAAAGATTTAGATTGCAGAAAGAAAAAAAAGGCAAGCACTTTTACACTGGGCATACGATAGTAGAATGATTTAAAACTAGAAACCATACCACCCCCCGTGGTAAAATCAACCTATGTCAAAATCAATATATTTAGATAACGCTGCAACAACGAAACTTAGTCCTGTTGTATTGAAAGAGATGATGCCATATTTAACAGATATGTATGGGAATCCCTCGAGTATATACCACATAGGAAGAGAGAGTAGAAAAGCCCTAGATACTGCTAGAGACAGAGTTGCGAAAGCACTAAATGCAAATAGTAGTGAAATTTTTTTTACTAGTGGAGGTACTGAAGCAGATAATTGGGCAATAAAGGGAGTTGCTTTCGCTAATGAAAAAAAAGGTAAACATATAATTACAACTAACATTGAACATCATGCAGTACTTCATACTTGTGAATATTTAGAGAAGTATGGCTTTGAGATTACATATCTTCCAGTCAAGAAAAACGGAATAATTGATATCCAAGATTTTAAAGATGCATTAAGAGACGATACTATACTTGTATCTGTAATGTTTGCAAACAATGAAATAGGAACGATACAACCAATTAAAGAGATAGGAGAGATAACAAGGGAAAGAGGGATATATTTCCATACAGATGCTGTACAAGCAGTAGGTAATATACCAATAGATGTTGAGGATTTAAAAATAGATTTACTCTCACTCTCTGGACATAAATTCAATGGTCCAAAAGGAGTAGGTGTGCTTTACATTAAGAGAGGTGTTAACATCCTCCCTATGATTCATGGTGGTGGACAAGAAAGGAACAAGAGAGCTGGGACTGAAAACGTCGCAGGTATAGTAGGAATAGGTAAAGCAATAGAACTTGCAACAAAAGATATTGAGAAGAAAAGCAAAAAACTAACAGAATTGAGAGATATGACGATAAAAGGATTAATGGAAAGAATTCCTGATACAATTCTTAACGGAGACCCACAAAAAAGATTACCTGGAAACGTAAATGTCTGTTTCAAATATATAGAGGGAGAATCCATATTACTAATGCTTGATATGAAAGGTATATGTGCATCTAGCGGTTCAGCCTGTACTTCTGGTTCTCTTGACCCTTCACATGTACTTCTAGCAATAGGACTACCTCATGAAATAGCCCATGGTTCTCTGAGACTTACTTTCTCAGCAGAGAATAGTAAAACAGATGTAGAATATCTCTTAGAAACTATACCTCCAATAGTTGATAGATTGAGACAGATGTCTCCATTAATTTCAAAATAATAATAGGATGGAAGGATACAGTGAAAAAGTTATGGATCACTTTTTTAATCCCCGTAATGTAGGGACTATTGAAGATGCTGATGCAATAGGGGAGGTAGGAAATGCGAGATGTGGAGATATTATGAAAATGTATATGAAGATTCAAGATAATGTAATAATAGATGTAAAATTTCAAACCTTTGGATGTGGAGCAGCAGTAGCAACCAGCAGTATGGTAACAGAATTAATCAAGGGCAAAACAATAGAGCAAGCTCTTGAAATAACAAATATACAAGTAGCAGAGGCATTAGACGGGTTACCCCCTATTAAGATGCACTGTTCGAATTTAGCTGAATCAGCAGTAAAGGCCGCAATAGAGGATTACAGAAAGAAGCAGAATGGAGAAAAAAAGTAAGAAAAAAGTAATACTAGGGATGAGTGGGGGAGTGGACAGCTCTGTAGCAGCTTACCTACTTCAAAAAGAAGGATATGAAGTTATAGGTGTAACTATGCAAATATGGACAGATACCGCTCATGACGATGGTTGTTGTTCCCTAAGCGCAGTAGAAGATGCAAGAAGAGTTGCAAACAAACTCGGTATTGCATACTACGTTTTTAATATGAAAGAAGACTTCCAAAAATATGTAATTGAATACTTTGTAAAAGAGTATGAATCAGGTAGAACACCAAACCCATGTATTGCATGTAATAGATATATAAAATTTGGTTCACTACTGGATAA
>CAYMBI010000052.1:0-4240 GCA_964388655.1 uncultured Candidatus Saccharibacteria bacterium
ATCACCTCTATATATGTCTTACCACTGTTGAAGAAATTTTTGTCTTCACCAACTTGTTTCCATGTTTCATCGTATGGAGCTGGACCATATATTGAGTGAGTTTTCCAATATCCTTGTGTTAATGTACAAGCTAATACACATTCGGTATCAATTAATACTGTAGCTGAAGAACTCCCTGTTTTTGCCCTATCTACAGTTGTAAAGGTAGCCGTGTTAACAAATTCTTCAGGACCACAAATATTACCTTCTAGTTCTAATTCATAACTGATTTCTTTTTCAAAGAGTCCTTCAACAAGTTGTTCTTCATCTACACATAATTCATCAAATGTCCCGTTATATTTATCATCGCTTAATGTAACACATTCATCAATTACTTTAGATGGTTCACCAAATACAACCTCTTCTTCTGTAGAGGAACCTTTGACTTTACTCTCTTGTGCTACAGTAACAGTAGCTGTATTTACTCTTGGAGAATCATCACCTAAGGCAACAAAATATTTACAAATAAGTGTTGACTCTTTTTCTAATTCATAATAATTTAGATTATTACCATCCAATTTCATATCACCACAGGTTACCTTTGCTGGAATATTCTCACTAATTACACCTACAACAGATAAAAGAAGGGCGGAGTTCTCTTTAGATGGATTATATATTGTAATTATTCCCCATACTCTATGCTTGCTATCAGCATATGTAGATGAGAGTTTAACCAAGTAATTAACAAATTCTTTATCTCCCAATTTAAGATCTAATTTTTCTTCATCGGCTGTTTTCTCTATCTCCCATGTCCATAGTCTTTGATAGAAGGTATTTACTGTCTTTGATACTTCTAATCTATGATAGAAACAAAAATCAATATGGCTAATCCCAGGAATTTTACCTGGATTTGGATGATCAGGAGATCTTAGTCCCTCGCCACTAAGTTCAGCTGGATCATATTTATATTCGTTTGCATTTGGTCCACCCTTCACTAAAACAGCATCTACAGGTATTTTAGTCTCCCAATCAATAAAAGTTCCATCTGATTTTATTTCAACTATTAAACCTTGAAGATCATAAGTTCCATCACTTAATTTTGTACCACCAGGTACATCATACTTTTTTCCATAGTCATAACCCAAATCAGTACATGAAGGATTTCCTGAATGAGGAATAGGCTGTACACTACTCACCGCCTTCACAGGAGATACCAACAATAAGGGTATAGCTAGGATAATAAATGAGAAGAGGAGTTTATATATTCTCATAGCAAAAATGAACAAATTTAATTTGCCTATCTAAATGTTAGTACGTATGAGATATTTGTCAAATCATTAATAATATTGACCTGTCTGATAGTAAAATTCATCATCTACAACAAAGTTATGCCATATATCATGCCTCTCTTCATTAGATAAAGGAAGCATATCAAGAGGCCAATACAACATACCTTCAAAACCAGTATAAGAGTAGTATGTGAGGAGAATAGGGTGATCGGGTACATCTCCTTTCATTACCTTAACAGGACATACTTCTACTGTAAAATTATCTCTACCTTCATAATGATCAATCCTTAATGTCTCACGAGAGGCATCATATACCTTCCAGTATGCTTCTGAAAGTTCTTCTTTAAACCTCTCTGCTCTTTGGAAAAAAATCTCTCGAAAGTTTTCGTCTTCAAGTGGTGTATATTTTAGTGCTCCTGTATATTCTCTAGTCTGTAATATATCCTAAAATATACTAGCATATTTCTTACCAAATATTGTAGTATGTATATATCGATTAACTGTCCAATATGTTTCTTTCAAACAAAACAATACAAGAATATATAGAGAGTGGAAAAATATCTGTAATAGGGGATATTGAAATAGAGACCACTGGATTAGCAATACACTTGGGAAATGAACTTCTAATTCCCAAAGAAGGACAAACATTTGATAGTAAGAACCCAACTGAAATTCAATATGAAAGGTATGATTTAAACACATCACCGTACCTTCTTAAACCAAACGAATTTGTACTAGGAATTACAAAACAAAGTGTTAATACTGATAAAGATATATTAACAATGATAGATGGAAGAAGTACATATGCAAGAGCAGGAGTAACAATACATCTGTCTGCTATGGTATTAGATGGTGTACCTTTCAGTAATGAAAATTCTGTATTAGAGATAAAGAATCTTGGGAACTGTAATATATTACTTCATCCCGGCGAAAAAATAGGGACATATCTTTTTGCAAAACTCTCATCACCAATCGAAGGTGAAAAAAATAGTAAATATACTAATCAGAATTCAGTAATACCACCTCAGTTTTAGTGATGATGCTCCTCTTCTGCTAACATTGCTTCTTCTCTTGTTACATGCTCTGTATTTTCTGGATGATTAGGGGGAGCATAGATAGTATATAACTTAAGTGTTTCTGTTTCAGATATATTTATTACATTATGAAGTGAACCTGCAGGAACAATTATTACCATATCTTCCTCAACAATATGTTCCTCACCATCGATGATTACTTTAGCAACTCCTTCCTCAACTCTAAAGAACTGATCTACATTGTCATGTACCTCTTCACCAATATCCTCTCCTGGTTTAAGAGACATAACTACTAATTGCATATATGTACCAGTAAAGAGAACCTTTCTAAAACTACTATTCTCCTTTGTCCTATCTTCAATATTATCTACATATCCTTTCATATCAGTTATTTAAAAAATTATATACCCAAAGTATAACACACTTTTTACCTTAGTGAATATTTAAGGTTTAAAATCTTTAGTACCTTCATATCTAAATCTTCCTCCTTAATAACTCCCTCTTTTACTGCTTCCAAAACAGCTCTGTATGCTTCTGCTTGCTCCTCTGGTTCTCCTGTATATATGAGAATATCATTCCCAACCAAAACTGCTTTCACTGCAGCTTCCCTTACAGAGTACATGTCATGGATAGATTTCATCTGCATATCATCTGTAATTATTAATCCTTCAAAGCCTAAATCTTTTCTTAAAAGTTTATCAACAAAATAACTGGAAACAGTAGTAGGGTTATCTCTATCTATCTTTGGAAAGAGCATATGACCAGTCATTACTGCATCAGTATATTTAAGTACTTCTTTAAATTGAAAAATATATTCATCTATCTCATCAGCTGAAATATCAACACTATATAATTGAGAGTGAGAATCTAATGTCTCATTACTATGCCCAGGAAAATGTTTTACACAAGGAATAATGCCTGCACTTTTATATCCCTTTACCATTGCAACAGCCAAATCAGAAACCTCTTGAGGAGTACCTCTAAAAGATCTTGTAAAAAGAAACGATTGTTCATTAGTTACATGATCTAATACAGGAGAAAAGTTCATATTTATACCCAACTCTTTTAATTGCTTACCTCTATCCCTTGCAACTCTAAAAGCCTCTTTTTCATTCTCTATGTCATACTGAGATATATCATATGTATCTTCAAACCAAATTCTAGCTACTTCTCCTCCCTCTTGATCTACACTAATGAAAAGTGGAATCTTTGAAAGAGTTTGAAGTGATGATGTAAGTTTTTTAACCTGTTCTTCACTATCAATATTGTAACCAAGAAGTATTACTCCCCCTATATTTCTTTCTCTAATCATCTTTGTTATATAGTAATCAGGTTCTTTACCCCAAAAACCAAAGATAAAGAGCTGTCCCACTTTCTCTTCTAATGTCATATCTTCAAGCATTTTTTGTGTATCAACTCTTTTACTTCTAAAATATGGAGAAAGAAAACCAATTGTAATTGTACAAAATATTAAAAATACAACTAGGAGAAGAATTTTTGAGATATTCTTTTTCAACTCTTTTTAACAAAAATTTTAGGTAAAAGAATCCCCGTATTATGTACATACTCGAGATACTTTTCATTGTTTCCATATCTTTCCATATCTCTTTTTTCCAGCGTCGGTATTCCTGTTACAAAAAGTAGTAGGTAAGTGATATACATAGGAGAAATGACTGTGAATATTGCCCAATCATTAATGTATGGGAGAGTATATATGAAGACTCCTAACCACATTAATATCTCTCCTAAATAGTTAGGATGCCTAGAATATTTCCAAAGCCCACTCTGTATCCATTTACCTCTATTTTCTTCCTGACTTTTAAAAATATATTTCTGCATATCTGCAATTGATTCGATAAATATTCCTGAAATTGCAACCAAAAATCCAATATATGAAAAAGTGGAAATGTATGTGCTCTGTTCTAAAAGCAGCACATA
>CAYMBI010000053.1:0-4217 GCA_964388655.1 uncultured Candidatus Saccharibacteria bacterium
AGAGAAGCCTACTACGGCTACTGTACCAACTATGGTTCCTCGAAGTAGGAATTTAACAATTCCTTCTCCGGTTTTTGAGACAATATCAGAAGCAGAGTGCGCTCCTTTAGATAGAGCCTCTACAATCTTGAAGAGGATATCTTGTTTTACAACTTCTGGCAACGAGACGAAAAGGATTCCGCCTATCGTTGCTAGCATAGCTAGTATAAACAACATGGCGAACTCCTTTCTGGTTTGAATTTTGATGGACGATTGATATTCACGAAAAAACATTAATCGTCCATCAATTCGATTCTATTCACTTTTTAAAGAACAGTACAACCTATATAGTTGTACTAAGTTAATATCAAGTACTTGTGATACATTGGTATTAATGGGCAATTATATCCCTTTCAAGTTGTACAATCAACACTATCGGTCTTGTAAGGAAGGTCTTTTGTCTCTACTATGATGATATACCTGATTCATATTTGTACATACAATGCTAGAACAAGAATACTCATACGAAGATCTCTCCAGATATATTTCGGATTTGTATCCCAATCTTTATGTAGACTATCCAGTTGAGTTCGCTGAATATGGCATGAATGACTATGAGGGTAGATTCCTAGAGCTATTAATTGAAAGGGGGCTGATAGTGTACAGGGAGCCATATATAGAAGGTTTGGATTGTGTTCCAGATTTTTTTGTTTTTAACCCCAGAACTATGACGGGTAAAATTGTTGAATTAACTCTTCTCTATGAAAATGGAGGAAATGGTAATTCAGATAAAAAAACAAAACTAAGAAAACAACGACAAAGACAAAGAATTGAAGAGAGTGGTATTCCTGCTATTTTTCTTTATCGTGAACATTTAGAAAGAATTCGAGAAAGCTGTTGTGAAGACCTTTTTTAAAGAAAATGGTATAATAAGGGTATGGAAGAAGAAAAAAAATACACAGAAGAAAGCCCAAGAGAAGAACTATCTTCAAGTTTAAGAGATATTCTTTTAGCTCTTGGATATGACCCTGATGACTTTGATCCTAATGCCCTTACTATTGGTGAATTAATGGAAATGGTAAGAATGGAAGCATTTGGACCTGATGGCATTGTCATCAGCGGTGATCATGGTGGACCTATCCCAGCAGAATAATCCTTATACTGGTCTTAGTGTTCCTGCAAATACTTGCCATGCAAGTAGAGATTTTCCTATTAAACTGAGTAGTATGTAGACTTTTTCTCCATATGTATAGTCATTCCATTTACCAACCTTCTTGTATTGTAATACCATATTTACAGCAAAAGTATTAAAGAATACAAATATACTAAAGAATATCCAATACACAAAGTCAGGAGCTCTATTCTCTCCATCTCCTGATCCAAAAAGGTACAAGGCTATTACTACCCATGGAAGAATTCCTGCAATACAACCAAAGATATATGAAGTCCAATCTGTTTTCTTTGTTGTTTGATTGTGTAATTCCATCATTAGACCAAAGAAAATCATCATCATGTTCATAAAGAAGATGAGAAGAAGAGAGCTAAGGTCATATACTCCAACTAGCATTGCAATTACAACTATCATGACTGATGAACTTATAGAGTATTCATACCATCTTGCATAGTTTATACCTTTCTTTAAATTGTCAATATACCACTCGTATACCTTTGGAAGAGAAATTACAAAGTGAGCAATTGAAGAAAGTAGTAAGAAAAGAGCTACTAAATACCCGACTCTTAATTCTCCAACATTTTCTAAAAATGGTTGAAGTGATATAGATTGTGGATCAAATTTTAAATAGTTTGTGTTTACAGGTAGTGAAAAGTCATTACTTAAAAAAAACATCAATATACTTTGAACAAAATGAAAAATCCCCATCACAATGTTATATACTCTCAGGTTTTTATATGTATCCATATACCTAAGGGTTTTATTTTATATATCTAAATATTATCTTCAAATATTTATATATTCAAGTGCACATAGTTGGAGGATTATTTAAAGATGTGATAGATTAAATAGAGTATGTTTGATATTGATCCAATATATTTAAAAATTGCACTTGGTATTGTTTCTGCATTGATTCTCTTTTTGTACGCAATTGATAACCTAAGTAGTGAATTACAATCTCTTGCTTCTGATAAGTTTAGAGATTTTATTGGAAAGATATCAAAAAACAGAATAGCTGGATTACTTGCAGGAGCAATCTCAACTGCGATAATACAATCAAGTTCTGCAGTCTCGGTTATAACTGTTGTTCTTGTTAATACGGGTGTTCTTTCGTTTAGAAATAGCTTAGCAATAATATTCGGTTCAAAAATAGGTACTACCGTTACTGCTCAACTTGCCCTACTTAGTTCAACCGCTTTGGCCCCTATTCTCATCATCGTTGGGACATTAATGAAGCTACTGGGTAGTAAGTTTCGTTTAATTAGTAAACCAATATTTTTTCTTGGATTTATTCTTTTCTGTTTAGGGTTACTGTCCTCTGCTATTGCCCCTTTAAGAGATAATAATGAGATAGTAGAGATTTTTGCAAACCTTTCAAATCCCTTAATAGCATATTTTGTTAGTGCTTTCTTCACTGCCATAATACAATCAAGTTCAGTAACTTCGGGTATTGTAGTCATATTAGCTATGGAAGGATTAATTCCAATTGAAGTTGCTATCCCTATGATACTTGGTGCAAATCTTGGCTCAAGTGTTACAGCCTTTATCGCTTCTTCTAGACTTTCTCTTCATTCGAAGAGGGCAGGTATTGCTAATGTACTTTTCAATCTTTTGGGAACTTCTCTTTTCATGTTACTGCTTCCCCACTTCACATCATTTATAACTTCTCTCGTAAATGGTGCAGCACAACAGGCTGCTCTTGCCCACGTTATGTTTAATGTAATAAATTCATCAATATTTCTTCTTTTGTTAACTCCATTTGAGAAACTAATTCTTAAATTAGTTCCTGGGGATGAGGAAGAGATTCTTTTTAAACCAAAGTATCTTAATGGAGATGGTGATCCTCCTAAAAAGCAAATCCAAGATATTAAAAGGGAAATGGTTTATTCTATTGAAAATACAATCCATATATATGAAGAGGCTATCGGTGTATATTACAACTCTGGTAAGCAGAGTTTGATGAAGATTCAGAAGCTTGAAGCCCTAAATGACTATCTAGATGATGAGATTACAAAGGCAATTCTAAGATTAGCAAAAAAGAAATTGTCTGCTATGGATGCTAAAAGTAGTGTCTTGTTAGTAAAAATTTCTAATAATATTGAACAAATAGGTGACTTAGGACAGGATCTTTCTGAAGTATTTACAAGAATGCATACCTTAGGGGTAGCAAAAAAGGATGTATGTATTGATCAGTTGAGTTCAATTCAAAGTGAATTTTTAGACTTGGTAAGAGAATTAATTCCATTAATACTAGAACCTTCTGAGGAAAAGTTAAAGAGCATAAAAGAGAGGGAATTAAAACTAACTGAGCATATTCAGGAGCATTTTGATGAGCATGTTACAAAACTACAAGAAGAGGATGAATACAATGGAAATGTATTAGTAGATGCTATTTCAATTCTAGAATTGGCAATAGCCAAAGTAAGAGAGATTAGGAAACTGTTGGAAATATAAAAAAGAACAGCACACCAAACTGTACTGCTCAATACTAGGAACATGTGCATCTCAACACAAGAATTAACCCAAACAGATTAAACGACTAGCTTTGACACCAATCAACTATTTAGGCGATGGAGACCGAAGCCACCATACAATATTATTCTCATCCATAGCAGTAAAGATAAAGGTGTTTGGACCAATACCAATACAACTGCCTCAAGGGCCAGCTATTAGGATTTGAATATCCTAGTATTTAAAAGCTACATGACTTGCAAAGTGTTGTCAAACAAATATTATCAGAAAAATACTAAAGGATATAAAAGATTAGTCTAATATTTTGGCAACAGTACCTTATGATAAGTATTAAATATATTATTAATTAATAATACTAGAGGTCTATACTTTCATTGATTTACTATTTATTAAGATTGGGTATAATATTAAATATAACCTTATTAAACATATATATGTTAACAAATATTTTAATTGTTTTTGGAGTTATTTTCTTTTTACAATTAATATTCTTTGTCTATGCTGTTATACAAAAAACAGATAAGGTAACAGCTGCCGGTCCATGTGGTCAAGGAACTCAATGCCGTGCTCCATGCCCTGCGCAAGTTCGGCGCCG
>CAYMBI010000054.1:0-4208 GCA_964388655.1 uncultured Candidatus Saccharibacteria bacterium
CAAGAAGCCAGAACAAGAGGATACAAAGCGGGAAGGTTTAGTTTTAATGTTAAGGGTGGAAGATGTGAAAAATGTAAAGGAGATGGACAAATAAGGGTAGAAATGCAATTTCTACCCGATATGTACATCACTTGCGACGAATGTAATGGTAAAAGATATAACAATGATGCCTTAAGTATTGATTATAAAGGGAAAAATATCGCGGATATTCTCAATATGACCGTAGACAACGCCATAGACTTTTTCAAGGATATACCATCAATAAAAAATAAATTAAAAATTTTAGAAGATGTTGGACTTGGATATATCAGATTAGGACAATCAGCCCTGACACTATCAGGCGGAGAATCACAGAGAATTAAACTGGCAAAAGAACTTTCCAAGCAAACTAGAGGACATACTCTATACATTCTTGATGAACCAACTACAGGCCTACACTTCTATGATGTAGATAAACTCCTTACACTAGTAAGGAAACTTGTTTCAAAAGGGAACACAGTACTTATCATCGAACACAACTTAGACGTAATTAGACATGCAGACTGGATTATAGACCTCGGTCCTGAAGGAGGAGAAAAGGGAGGGAAAATTGTTGCAGAGGGTACCGTAGAAGACATAATGAACAACCCAAAAAGCTGGACAGGCATATGGCTTAAGAAAAAATTACTCTAAACCGTATATATAATCAGTTAGCCACTTGCATCTAGCATTTACATCAACCAATTGTTCCTTAGTAAGTACTTCCCATGGTTCAATACCCTCATTGTATGCCCTGTCTAGCTCCGTTAACGTCTCCAAAAACCAATCACCTTTTTGATCATTAATCATATATGTATCAAAAGCTCTTCTCTGTACCTCCCTAGCCCATTCATATGCACTCGTAGGTTTCTTTTCCTGTACAAATTCATCAAAATTAAAGAATTCATCAAGGGGGATACCGATATCAAGTAAAATAGACTTTAAATATGCAAGATTAATATCCTTTTGAAAAATTTTTATTCTCCACCCATTCTGCAAAGCAACCCTTATTACATCAAGACTGTATACAAGGGTCTCTCTTCTTCCTTCTGTCATAAGCTTAGTATCTACCTTCTCCTTTTCCATATACTTTAACCTACTAATATTTTACTCTTGTATATTATATCTCTTTTTATTAATTTTCTTAAGTAGTGAAACTTCCAGCACCCTCCTAGATTCGCAGGTGCCCTACGTAAGGGAGAAAGAGCTCGTTCAAAAATAGAAAACATCTGTAAATATGCTACCTTTAAAGTCTTTAAACTCCTAGTGTTCAAATATTAGAGATACTAGGTATAATGATTGGGAACAGAACGAAATTAAGGGGAGATGTAAAATTTCGCAAGGTTTCACTAATAAGGGATGGCGAACACCCATTCATCTTCGGTCTCTTTGCCACAATATATACAATTACCTTCACCTTCCTTTGAGAAGCACCTGGTAGTTGCCTTAGTCTCGTACTTAATATTTTCCTCACATTCTTCTCTACCACACCAATATGCTTTTATAAAGCCCCTTTTCTCCTTTAATATCCTTTTAAAATCCGTATATGATGATACTTCATATGTATTTTTTTGAAGGTTTTCGGCAGATCTTTTTAGTAAGTTTTGCTGAATTTCTTCTAATAGAGCTAATACTCTAACTCCTATTTCCTTCGAATTAACACTATTTTTCTCGTTTGTATCTCTCCTGGCAACAACTACCTGATTCTTTTCCATATCTCTTTTTCCAATTTCGATTCTAATCGGTACACCTTTCTTTTCCCATTCGTTAAATTTAAACCCAGGGGATAAAAATTCTCTTTTATCTAATTCTACACCTTCAACAACTCTTGAGATATCTTCGTAAAGGTTTTCAGAAAATTTCAAAACTTCAGTTCGTGATTCATCATTAAAAATAGGTATTATAGCTATCTTTATAGGGGCAATTCTTGGAGGTAATACAAGCCCAAAATCATCGCTATGAGACATTATTACGGCACCCATCATCCTTGTACTTGTCCCCCAACTCGTTTGCCACGGATGCTTAGTTTTACCATCTGCATCTGTAAATGATATTCCAAATGCTTTGGCAAAATTTTGACCTAAATCATGCGATGTTCCAAATTGCAATGCTTTACCATCTTGCATTAAAGCTTCTACACCATATGTATTCAAAGCTCCTGCAAACTTCTCTGATTCAGATTTTCTACCAGAATATACTTCTAGTGCCAAAACCTCCCTCGCGAAGTCAGAATACATCTCAAGAGCTCTTAATACCTCCTTTTCAGATTCTCCGTGAGTAGCATGAACTGTATGGCCCTCTTGCCAAAGAAATTCTGCAGTCCTAAGAAATGGTCTTGTTCTTTTCTCCCATCTAACAATATTTGCCCATTGATTAATACGAATTGGCAAATCTCTCCAAGAAGATATCCATCTTGAGAATGTATCATACATTATAGTTTCAGATGTTGGTCTAACAACTAACTCCTCCTCTAATTTTGCTTCAGGATCAACTACTACACCCTTTCCATCTTCAGATTCCTTTAATCTGTAATGAGTAACTACCGCACATTCTTTTGCAAAACCTTTTACATGGTTTGCTTCCTTAGAAAAGAATGACTTAGGTATAAATATTGGGAAGTATGCATTCTTTGCACCACTTTCCTTAATCCTTCTATCCATTTCCTTCTGTATGTTCTCCCATACTGCAAATCCGTATGGCTTTATGACCATACAACCACGCACAGACGAATTTTCCGCTAAATCTGCTCTCTCTATGACATCTAAATACCACTGAGAGTAATTCTCACTTCTTGGTGTAATTCCCTTCTTTGACATAATGTGCGTATTTTACACTAATTAGATGTTAATACACAATTCTTGGATCAAAACCCCAATGTTGAGCAGCCTTTGCAAGGGCAGACTCTGGATGTTCAATAATCCACTTCTTTATATCCCCCCTCTCCATTGCAATATCTCTAGCTTGTACCATAGCCTCAACACCAGCCTCTATGCCCCATGGGTGACCTAATGTTCCACCACCAGCCTGTATAATTAAATCTTCCCCTAACTGTGTAATTGAATCTCCTATAGTACCTGCGTGTAAACCACCTGATGCTGTATGCCAAACACCCTTCATACCAAACCAATTCTGTCCTAATGTTATATGTGACTCAGGGGTAATATCTAACTGTAGCGCTTCCTGAATTAATTTAGGTTCTCCATAATTTTCCATTTTTGTTTTAGGTGCACCACCGTGTAGTGAGTCCACACCCAATAGTCTCATTATTTTTGCAATAACAACCATAGACATAGAAAAGTCCAATATTTCACCCTTATCATGAACACCAGGTCCGGACTCCCTATCCAGTAAACCATGCATTGCCCTATGAGCATGAATCGCTAAACCAGGGTTATGCTTTCTCATTGTTTGCACTGCAGTAAAACCTGTTGTAACGACATCTATCATCATCCATCTTCCTCCTTCTTTTTTTATCATTTCAGCCCTGTCAAGCATAATGTCTAAATCGGAGTGAGTCACATTACACAAATAGAATTTTTTCTTTCCTGTTTTCTTTTCAACATCTCTTTGTACCGCATGTACTCTCTTACATCTATCTTCAAACTTATTAAAATAAAGACTTGTTAAATTTTCATCATCCTTTATACCCTGATATTCACCATTTGCTGCAGTAAAAAGGATTTTGGCTAACTCGGCCTGTTCTTTAGCAGTTCTACCGACCTTAGGCTTAGGTACAGTACAAAGCATCGGCCCTCTCGGTATTTCCATAAAGTCTCTAACCCCATCAATACCAAACATTGGTCCAGGGAAGCTTTTGACAAGACTTTCAGGAAATCTTACATCTATGAGTCTAAAAGCCTTCAGCATTTTCATACTATCAATATTTCCTGCAATACCCGCTAATATACCTGACATATTACCTTCTTCGAATATTTCCTTCTTATACGCAATCTTGAATGTCTTTGTTTTAGGATCTAAGTCATATGCAACAGCCTTAAGCTTGTCTGCCATTTTTATACCTGAGTTCCTCCCCGCATATACCTCTGTCCATGTCCCTGTGGAGCTCTCAGCTGCACAACTTGCAGCAGCATCTTCAAAATTATCGTCAGAGATACCATCGGCTAATTCAATATCTAGATATGTAATTAGGTAATCTTTGTCTGGATTTTTTGGTTTCCAACCTTTTGGAG